>JAIRLQ010000541.1 GCA_031259345.1 Treponema sp. | reverse complement strand
CCGTTTTGGCGGCTTCATCAATGATCTCCCTGTCGAGCGGGGTACCCACCAGCCGGACTTCATGGCCGTTTGCCCGGGCGGGATAACTCATGGCAGATCCCATCATGCCGGCGCCAACTGCTGTTATTATCGCTTTGTTATTCTCCGTGAAAGTTTTCATTCTTAAAACGCCTCCTTATCATAATGGCTTTTTCAGGGCCTTTATGCAACACCCTCAGGGCAAAAGCTCAGAAGGCACAAAAAAGCACTTGCCAATACATACAATTATGGTGTATTATATGTATATGGAGGATATATGAGAACCACGTTTGTTTTACCCGATAAATTGGTTTCCGAGGCAATGAAAATAACCAATAGCCCCACAAAAACAGCATTGATAAAAATGGCATTGGAAAATTTAATCCAAAGGGAAAAGGTTAAGGGAATAACAGACTATTTTGGAAAGCTAAATTTGAATATCGATATAGAAAAAATGAGGCGAAGATGAGTTCCGTATTAATAGATTCCTCGGTATGGATAGAGTATTTCCGGGGGAATAAGGAATATCTTTTCATTACCGAATTAATAAAAGCCAATTCAATCTGTACCAATGATATAATCCTCACGGAATTATTGCCGTCGATGATCCAAAAGAAAGAGAAAAATCTGGTCGAATTAATGAATAGCATTATAAAATACGATATTGAGATAATATGGAACGAATTACAGAATTTGCAATTACTGAATTTACGCTATGGGAATAACAATGTGCCTGTTACCGATTTAATAATTGCCCAAAATTGTTTACAGAATAATTTGAGCATAGCAGCCCGGGATAAACACTTCAAATTAATGTCAGAATATATACCCATAAAAATATATGATGGGGCTGTCCGAAAAGTTTGAAAAACTTGTTTGGACAGCTTCTTTAGTGCGACATAAACAGGCTCAATTTCCGCAACATTTTCCCCGTATGCGCCCGGGCGGGTTCAGGTTCAAATCCCTCAATTCGCCTTTTCGCCGCTGCTCCTTCTTTCC
Organism: Treponema sp.; assembly: GCA_031259345.1. Taxonomy (GTDB): domain Bacteria; phylum Spirochaetota; class Spirochaetia; order Treponematales; family Breznakiellaceae; genus JAIRLQ01. Next base: position 17,907 of record JAIRLQ010000541.1, on the reverse strand, counting down.
GGCTAATACCGTTCGTGGACTTGTCAATCCCCCGATACGAAAGATAAAATATTAGAGTTGTTCAAAAACTTTGGTTTCCGAACAACAGCCGCTTAAAAATTATACGCCGGACACGCAAGGAGGCTTTTATGAAGGGGTTTGTAAGACTTTTGGGGATTATTGCCATTGGGACGGTAATCACAATCGGCGTTCCGGGGTGCAACACGCTTCAGTCAATTACGCTACAACCGCCCGCCCGGACCGTGTTTGGTCAGGGGCAGGAACTGGACACATCGGGGCTGGCGGTTACGGCCAATTATAAAAAGAACAGCGAAACAGTCGCCAATACGGGCCCGCTGCAAATCTCAGGTTACGATAAAAACAGGCCGGGCAAGCAGACAATAACGGTTACCATGAACGCGAGATCAGGATTGGTCAGTTCAACGGCGAGCAATACGTTCACCGTAACGGTGGTGCCGGTAGAAAGCGTCTCTGTTTTACAGCCTCCCGCCGCGACAAGTTTTAAGCAGGGGGATGATCATAACTGGAACGGGCTTAGCGTGGGGGTTAAATTCGAGGAAGACGCGGTTCCGGGCGTAACGGTCAAGCCCGGGGCGGACGCGCTTGTAATCTCCGGGTATGACAAGGACAGGGCGGGAACCCAAACCATAACGGTGGACTACTATGGCAAACGGGCGGCTTTTAATGTGAGCGTGGTTGCGCTCGATAGTATTGCGGTAACATCCCTGCCAAGGAACACTGAGTATTATACCGGGGAAGAAATCGATCTTGCCGGCCTTGTGGTAACGGGTACCTGGAGCGACGGGTCAAGCGCGCAGGTGAATGTTACGCAAAATGATCTTTCGGGCTATGACATAACCCGTGGCGGGAATCAAAATGTTACGGTCTTGTATTCCGGGAAGACTACGCTGTTTGCGGTAACGTATGTAGCGTTTGAGGCTTTGTCTGTTGACAGGACGCCGGTAAAGACAAAATATGAACTTGGTGAAGCGCTTGATACGATGGGTATTCGGGTTCTGGGAACCTGGCCGGGGCATAGTATGTCGATTGTGGATCCCCAGCGCCTGCGGATTACCGGATACGACCCGCTTAGAGCGGGAGAACAGAGAGTTACCGTTACCGTTGGCGGCAAGAGTGATTCTTTTATGGTAACGGTGACCAATCCTTTTGAGGGTACCTGGGCCGGACAGTGGGAAGCCGGCAGTCAAATAGTTGACGGCAGGATGAGGGATATGGTAACGCCGGTAACCTTAACAATAGAGGGAAGCGCGTGGTTGTTGCGAACGACGGATAAAGCGGGCGAATCCGTGGAATTGCGCGGGGTATATACGCCTGACAGCGGCGCCCACGCGAAACTTCACTGCAATGACAGCAGAGGCGAGGGAGAAGTCAACAGGGATTCACCGGCAGTGATGAGACTGCGGAACAGCCTCATCGGCAGTGAAATAACATTGGACAAAGTTAGAGGAAAAAATGAATGGAGGGGGCCTTAACGTTTGCTATTTCCCCGGCGCCGGCAGCCAGACGGGGTCTGTTATTTTCCATTCAAAGGAAAAGCCGTCAAACAAATCTTGAGGGAAAGCTCCGCGGCAATGCCGCTTGGCAGGGGTTCCCGGAGGGGTAGATTGCGGCGCAGGCGCGGCTTGGCCAAGGGGGCGGATGGCAAGGTTTGCGGCCTGGGCGGCCCGGAAGCTTATCGGAAGAATATCAATTGCGGGCGTTCTTTCACGGGAACCGGCTATGCCCGCGCATAAAAAAAATCCTTCCATAGGGTGAATAATCTTTTCGCTTTCAAAGGCGGGGAGGGCAAGAGACTCAAGGGGCAGGCCCCAAAAGCTAAAGCCCCCATCTTCGTTGAATCGCCTGAGCCGGGAAGCGGCCCGGAATTTGCCGTCCCCCGTGCCGCGGGCGCATTCTTCCCTCAATTTATGGGCCAGGGCTTTTAGTTCTTCTTTGGTAAAAGGCCGGGAAACCCGCGCAAGGGGGGCGCAGGCGGGGAAGGAATGCGCCCCGTCAAACCCTGAGCTAAAAAGGCGGGAACGGCAGGCTTCCAAAGACTTTAGCGAATCCCTGTGGGGGATAAGGATAAGGTAACGGGCGGGCAAACAGCGCCGAGGGGTTGTCTTAAGAGTGTTCAAAATTCATTTTCCATGTTATACTATAAAGTGTCCTTAAGGGACATAGCAATAGCAAAACTTCAGGTTTTAGAAGTATAAAATAAGGATGTGCTTATGAGATTTAAAACCAAAACCCTCTGCGACCGGCTGACCCAGGTGATTTCCCAATGGCCCGGCGTGGAATGTATAGCCCTGAACGAAGCGGCCCTGCCGGATACACTGGACCCCTACTTTGCCCTGATACTGGATATCTACTTTGACGGGGGCATCCCGCAGGGCGATGAAAGGGCAAGGCTTTACGGTGATGATATAGCAGCCTTTGAAAGCGCCGGAAATAACAGCGCCAAAAAAGGCGAATCCGACGGAGAGTGCAAAGATAGGTTTCTTGTAGGCAACCTTCCTGTAAGGCTTGAATATAAATCGGTTAAAATGATAAACGAGCTTACGGAAATTGCGTCCAGCCGGATTGATTCCCTCTACCTTATCAAGAACTCCGGCACCTATGGGTTTTACCGTTTGATGAACGGGGAAATTCTTTTTTCACGGAACGCGTGGATAAACAGCATCAGAAAAAAGCTTAAAAGTTTAAGCCCCGAATTTTGGCGCCAGATGATTATTGCCCAGGAATCCAAAATGGAACACTTTTTGAGCGATTTGGGAGCCGCCTGTTTTCAGGGGGATGATTTCTTTTATTTGATTTCCGCGGGGGGCTTTATCAAGCACGCGTGCCTTTCCCTGTTTTGCATTAACAAACGCTTTGAACCTTCTCACCGGGGTTACTACAAACAGACAATGAAACTTAACGTTCTGCCCGATTCTTTTAAAGGCCTGTTCGACAATTTTCTTAAATCAGATCCCGGCATAACCATGGAACGCAGGTTTTCACTGGCCCAGCTTATTGCCAAAGGGATTTTTGCCCTGGGGACAGGGGATCTGTGAAGCATTGCCGGTTTGCCGCCTTTCCGGCGTTTTTTTTTCTTCTGCTGTCCTGCCCGGTTAAAGAGCCGCCGGCTTTCCCGTTTTTTGAGAATACAAAAGCAGCGGCGTACGGGCTTTCGCGGGATGCGGTTACGGGGATCCTGGTTTTAAAAGACGGAAAAAGGCTGGACTATGTTTTTGCCCTTCCCCTTGAAGAGCCGGAGGATTTTTCCCTGGCTGTTGAATACTATTTTGATCCGCCTTCTTTACGGGAAGGAGCGGGAAAAATTATTCTTGAAACGGACGGCTCTTCCTGGGAATTGCCCCAAAATCTTTCCTTTGTGAATGTGCCGGGGGAAACGCCCATAATTGAATATGCCGTTCCGCTTCCTCCGGGAAAGTATGAAAGGTTTTCCTTCCGCTTTGAGGCAAAAGAAAAAATTAAAGGGCCGGAGGCAAAAATGTACATACGCCGGGTGTATAATTCTACGCCCTGGTTCGGCCTAATGGACGAGGGGGCGGAGGAAAACCGGCGTATACGAATCACGCCTTTTGTATATGCCGATGGGGACGGCCTTGTAATCGATCCTCCCGAACGTTTTCGTTTAAAAGAGACTCCGCATAACCTTATGCGTTTTACCGCGGGGGCCTCCAAGTTATACGATAAACAGGATCTAAAGCTTGAAGCGGGAAGTCTGCGGTTTAATATCCGGGACGGCCTTCCTCTTTTTTCAATGGATTTTCCTTTCCCGCCCACAGGGGCGTATCCTTTGGACATTAGGGGAGAAGCTCAAATTGACAGGGCGCTAATTTCTCCTGCCCGGCTTCCGCAAAATAAAAAGCCCATTCCTGCCGATCCCGGTCTTGTTCTTGCCTGGCGGCAAAACGCGTGGCGGGACCCGGCTTACGAACTTTTTAGCTGGGCGTCTTTTCCGGAAATACTTATCTTTGACATCGCCAATTACGATGTGCAGGATCGTTATCTTAAACGCCTGGCCTTCTTTGTGGAAAAGGCGGGCTTTAGGGGAAGATTGGCAGGGGATGATGAGATTGCGGAACTTCACGGATGGAACGCGCATGATTACCGCGCTTCTTCTTTGGCTGATTTTTTTGAGCTTGCCCGTAAGCGGAATTTCCCCCTGTTTCAGGAAGAACAGGAGCTTATGGCCATCCTTCTTGACAACGGCGTAATACGGCGCGGAAGCGATGGCAGTATAAAACCCGGCGGGGGCGCCATTATTTCCCTAACCCGGGACAAAGACTGCCCCGATTACCTGCGCAGGCTGTTTATAACTCACGAAGGTTTTCACGGCATATATTTTATCGACAGGGAGTTCAGGGATTTTTGTAAACGCCGTTGGGATGCTTTTCAAAATCCCGGCAAGCGTTTTATTTTGTCCTATTTTGCCTTTCAGGCTTACGATACCAAAGATGCGGAATTAATGGTAAATGAATTTATGGCCCATCTGCTTCAGCAGGGGACGTCGTTCGCAGGTAAATATTTTGGGGAAATCCTGCCCAATCGTATGATAAACCGCTCCCCCCACAGACGGGCCGATCTGCCCAAAGAAGAAGCGGTCTCTCAGGACGGCAATCCTTGCTGGCCCGAAATCGCCGAAGCCTTTACTGCCGAAGCGGAAGCTTTTTCCCGTTATGTAAACGAACGCTGGGGCCTGGCTGCCGGCCGGGTATGGAAAATATCTGTAGAAGACCTCTAAGGAATCAGTGCTGCTTTAATGCAAGCGGCTGTCCGGGAAGCATCATTCCGGACAGGTCCTCTGTTTCATCAGCCGGCAAAGATGAGGATGGGTTTGTTTTTCATGGAATTTGTCCGGTACTACGGCGGGGAAAACATATCCCTGACTTTCGCCATACTTAACAATGTTCATATTAGAATACGGATTTTTATGATTGAATATAAAAGCCTTTTTCATTAAAAACTCCTTTTATCCTGCGGATTTTCACCGGATGTACCAGTACCTATACCTATCAAAAACAATGCTGATATTATATCCATTCCTATATGGGCATAATATCCATGTTGTATTTTATTATTATAATTATAACCAGCTTCAATCATCAAAGAAAAGTTCTTAAATACTAGCCTTCCTGTTTCATTACCCGAATCAAATATTTCAGATAGATTTATGGAAAATTTTATACCGGCTCTAAATTCAAGAAAATCAAGCTTGTTATAATCAACCGTTCTTATCTTTGCAAAAGGCCCAAATAAAAGGCTTTCGTCTTTTACGAAGTCAAAATAACTCGAAATATTTACAAAAGTAATGGTATTATTTTCTTTACCATAAAAATAATGGTATACATCAAGCGGAGAGGCCGCAAAACCCAGGCCGGAATTTGTTTGATATGAAAAGTCTAACGCCTGGATATACACATAACCGCCATCAGGAAGCTTAGTACCGGAAAGGCCAACGCCTAAAATACCCCAATTTATTCCCCATTGTGAATATGCCTTGATTGATATTATTAAAAACAATAGGATGATTATTGTCCTTTTCATATTAACCCCCCTTAATGGTCATTTAAAGAGATAATAATTCATCAATCTAATAATCCAGCCTGAACACCTGCCGCCGGTTTTTGATAGCTTCGTAGGTATTTATGTCTATATTAAAACGGCGTTCGGCTTCCAGTATCGAAGGCGGCCCGTGGCCGGGCAGTATGGTACAATCTTTGGGTAAGGAAAGTATTTTGCTTCTTAAGGCGGTCATTTGATTTGCCGCCCCATAGGAGCTGGCGGTACGTCCTACAAAACCGGCGCTTAAGGCATCGCCGGTAAAAAGCATTCTGTCAATCTTGTAAACAGCCAGGTCTGCCGAATGCCCGGGAACTGCCAGGACTTCAACCCTGAAAGCGCCTATATTAAATTCATCCCCGTCTTTAACCGTAGTGGTGCTGTGTTCCCTGATAACCGGATTTATTCCGTAGACAGGGCAATTGTAAATTTTCTTCAGGGTTCTAAGGCCATGAACATGGTTAAGATGATCATGGGTGATAAGCGCGCCTTTAAGGGCGTAACCGTTATTTTCGATAAGACCAACTATGGTTTCGTTCATGGCGCCGGGGTCAACAATAATCGCTTCTTTTTCCGGCGCGCTGTCTTCGGTTCCCAAAATATAACAGTTACTAAACCCGAAAGAACAATATTGAAAAAAAAGCTTCATTCCATGTCCTCCATTTCAAAAATGGCTTCCGCGGAATTGGAAGATTTAAAAGAGACATTTTCTTTATTTGCATTGATAAAATTGGTGTGTTTAAGATTGCAGTTGTTAAAATCGGAACGGGCTATTTCGGAACTTACGAAGCGGCTGTTGTAAAGATTGGTATTGTTAAAGTTCGAGTTGACAATTACTGTCCCGCAGTAATTATTGTGGACAAGTTCGGAGCCTTCAAAGGTACAGTCGTTAATGGCGGAACCCGCAAAAGAAAGGAATTGGAGATCGCCTTTGGAAAAGTCGCAGTAATTAAATGAAGAAAACTCAAAAAAACACATGCGCATAACGGCCCCGGAAAAAACGCAGGATGAAAAAGCTGAATAGGCAAAACTGCATCCATAAAACATGCGTCCCGAAAAATTGAGGTTTTCGAATTTAAGCCCCTGGGCACAGAGATCTTTAATTATCCTATGGCGGGAAATATACTCCCCTATACGCTGGGTGGCCGCCCGGGAGTCGGCTGAATGGACAGCGCAGAGTGTATCCCCGGAAATTGCCGCTCTTCCGCAGCCCGCGGCGCAGGGCATAAAAGAAAACATAACTTTATGATAGCATATTTTTTTGATATTGAGTAGAGACGCTCCCTCTGGTATGATTAAGGTATGTGTTGGTTTTGCGGTACTCCCGTTAAAGACGCCGAGCCTTTGGGGCGCTCTCTCCGCTGCCCCGTCTGCGGGAAAGATCTGCGTTCATGCAGAAACTGCCGCCACTATTTAACCGGCAGCCGTTTTGACTGCGCCGAGTCCCAGGCGGAGCCTGTAAGGGACAAAGAGATTGCCAACTTCTGCGACTGGTTTGCCCTTGCCCCCAAATTCAGGGAGGCAACCCAGGGTGAGAAAAAAGAAATGGATTCGGCCAAAGCTGCAAGGAACGCCTTTGACAATCTTTTCAAATGACAGGTATCTCCCATGAAGGCTTTGGTACTCCGGGGTTCCCGAAATGTGTTTACCCTCAGGATAGACGGGGCCGAAATTGAATGCCCCATTAAGGGGAAGATTCTTAAAGGCGTTGACGGATATTACAACCCCCTTGCCCCCGGCGACATTGTCGAAACCAACGGCAAGCTTATCCTGGGCCTGGAAGAGAGGCGCAATACCTTTGCCCGGTTTAACCAAAAAGGCCAATCTCCCCAATTGCTTGCCGCAAATGTTGATCTTGCCCTGTGTATAACTACGCCGGTCTCTCCGCCCTGGAGACCGCGTTTTGTTGACAGGTTTTTGTTTCAGGCGGAAATCTCCGGCGTAAACGCCGCCCTCATCTTTAACAAGATTGATTTGAACGGCGAAGATCCCGATATCGAAGAAAGGCTGGAAGATTTTTGCCGAATCGGTTATCCGGTATACCGTGTTTCGGCCCTTAAAGGCCAGGGAATGGAAAGCCTTTGCGCTTTTCTTAAAGGAAAGACCTCTGTTTTTGTAGGCCAATCCGGGGTGGGGAAGTCCAGCCTAATCAACGCCCTTATCCCCGGTCAGGGGATTCGCACCGGAGCCCTGAACGAAAAATATGACCGGGGAAACCACACCACCACCCAGGGAATGCTTATGGATGCTTCCGGCCTTGGTCCGTCGACATTTGTTATCGATACCCCCGGTATACGCCGCCTGGCGCCGGAACGGACTGCCCCGGCAGATGTTATTCATTACATGAAGGAATTTGCCCCCCTTGCGCATAAGTGCAGTTTCGGTTTTTCCTGTACCCACAAAACCGAGCCGGGCTGCAAGATCATGGAGGCGGTTCACGCGGGGGTTATTCACGAAGACCGTTACGAAAGTTTTCTCCGTATCAGGGATGAAATGTCTTCCCTGGAGCAATATCCCGATTACGATTAGTATGAACTACGATTAGTATGAACGAAAAAACTTTAAAACTTCTGGAATATGATGAAATACTTCGCAGGGTTTCTTCCTGCGCCCTAAGTTCCGAAGCGGCCGCTCTTATTCTTGCGGACAGCCCAAAAACAGAGATCGCCGAAGCCGCCAAACAAAACGGCCTTGTGTCCGCCGTTCTGGAGCTAATGGATTCCTGCTCCGGCGGCGAAGTTCGTGAAGAACTGCCGGAAACTGGGGAGCTTCTTAAAAAGCTTGATGTAGAAGGAAGTTCCCTTGAAATTGAAGAAGCCTATGCCCTGGGGATCTTTTTAAACCGGGGCGAAACCTTAAAGACCTGGCTTGCTAAAGGGGTAGCCAATGGGAGCGGGGGGCTTGCCGCTTTGCTTGAAAAAATTCCGGATTGTTCCGCTGTGTCCGGCGCGGTTTTTAAGGTGATAGATAAAGACGGCTCTCTAAGGGATTTGCCCGAGTTCAAAGAAATAAGGCGGCGTATACAAGCATTAACAAAAGATCTTGAAAACGCCGGCGCCCGCTATATTTCTACCGAAGAAAACAGGCGTATGCTTCAGTCTGTGTCTCCCTCCCAGCGGGACGGCCGCATGGTACTTGCGGTAAAGGCAAAGTTTAGGGGACGTATTAAAGGCATAGTCCACGAAGTGTCTTCTACCGGCCAGACGGTTTTTATCGAGCCCGAAGAGGTGGTAGAAAAAAACAACGAACTCCTTATCGAACAAAGGCGGCTTGAGGCGGCGATCCGCCGGGTCCTTCGTGAATTGACAGCCCGCGTTGCGGAGCGCCGCGAAGATCTTTCCGCCTTCAGAAACGGCGTGCTGTACCTTGAAACTCTGCGCGCCAAAGCCCGGTATGGTTTAGAAACCCGCGCCTGCTTTGCTGCGGAAGATCCTTCCGGCGCCCTTGTCCTTAAAAATGCCAGGCACCCGCTTTTGGGAAGTAAGGCGGTTCCTCTGGATTTTGCCATGTCCGGCGCGGTTCGCAGCGTCATCATTACCGGCCCAAACACGGGGGGCAAGACAGTGGCTCTTAAAACCGCGGGCCTGTTGGCATTGATGAACCAATCGGCTATTCCAATCCCGGCGGACGAAGGAAGCTGCCTCCCCGTCTTTGACGGTATTTACGCCGACATAGGGGATGAGCAGTCCATTAGCCAGTCCCTTTCTACCTTTTCCGCGCACATGACAAACATTGCTTCCGTCATTTCCCGGGCAGGGGAAAATTCCCTGGTACTCCTTGACGAGCTTGGCTCGGGTACGGACCCCGAAGAAGGGAGCGCCATCGCCATGGCAATTCTTGATTGTTGTATCGAAAAGAAAACCCGCCTTATTGTTACCACCCACCACGGTATCCTTAAAAATTACGGCTATACCCGGGATGGGGTGGAAAACGCTTCTATGGAATTCGACGGGCGCACCCTGTCGCCCACTTTCCGTGTTATTATGGGCATACCCGGTGAAAGCCGCGCCCTGGATATTGCGGAACGGAACGGCCTTCCACGGGAACTTGTGGCTCTGGCGCGAAGCTACCTCGCGGAAGAACAGACGGACATAAGCGCCCTGATTAAAGGGCTTCGGGAAAAGCACCGGGAACTTGACGAGGCTGTTAGGGCGGGCAAGGTGGAATCAGAAAGGCTGCGTGAAGAACGCCGCAAGGCAGATCTAAAAGAACTCCGCCTTCGCCAGAAAGAGCTTCACCTTAAAACCGAAGGGGCAGGGAATCTCAGGCGGCTTTTGGCGGAAAGCCGTAAACAGTTTGAAAACCTTGTGCGGGAAATAAAAGAAGGGGAATTAAGTCGTGAAAAAATCCTGAATGTTAAAGAGTTCTTTTCTCATCTTGAAGAATCGGTAAACGAAGAGAACAGGGAACTTGAAAAGGAAGAAGCCGCCCTTGTTGAAGAACGCCGCCTTCTTGAAGGTGAAAGCGGCAAAGGGTTTGGCCAAGACAAAAATCCTTGTTCCCTTAAGCTGGGCGCGGATGTGCTGGCGGGGGAAACAAAACGCCGGGGGCGGATATTACGGGCGTCGAAAAAAGGCCATTGGGTTGTAGAAATAGGCGCCCTTAAAATGGATTTTCCCGCAAGCGAGCTTATCGCCGTGCCGCCTTTGGCGGAAGAAAAAAAGCCCCTGATACATAAAGCCGATCTTATAACAGGCGCTGCCGCTTTGCACGAAATTAACCTTCGGGGCATGCGTCTTGATGAAGCCCTTTTGACGCTGCGCCGTCAGATAGACACGGCAGTTCTTTCGGGGCTGCATGAATTTTCCGTAATCCACGGTAAAGGTGACGGTATACTGCAAAAAGGCGTCCACGATTACCTGAGTAAAGAAAGTGCCGTTGCCAGCTATTGCTTTTCCCGCCCTGAGCTTGGCGGTTTTGGGCGGACGGAAGTGATATTAAAATAACTAACAGCCTCAAACGCTATAGACATTCGGTCCCAGACATCCTATTATGACAATGGCGGATGTTAGAAAGGCGGCTTAACCGCCTGTCCATCCGGGCAGGGGAATTCAGACTGGCCGCCAAAATCTGTCAAAAGGAGTGTTTATGGCTGCTAAACAAAGCAAGGTTATGAGGCTTATTGTTCCGGGATTGATTTTTCAGTCAATTCTAATTGCCGGCGGTTATGGTACCGGCGCGGAACTGGCGGAATTCTTTTTTCCCTCCGGGTCCCTGGGTGGATTGTTATCCATGAGCATAGTAACTTTTCTCTCTTTTGCTGTGGTTTGCGCTGCAACGTATGAGTTTGCCCGGGTCTTCAAAACATGGGATTACCGGAGCTTTTTCAAAAAACTCATAGGGCCGGGCTGGATTGTATTTGAGATTTGTTACCTGGTGCTGCTGCTCCTGGTGCTTTCGGTAGTGGTTGCCGCTTCGGGCGCTAATATCTACGATGTTTTTGGCCTTAATAAATGGGTTGGCGTCGCAATTATGATCCTGGGTGTAGGCTATTTGGTCATAGCGGGGACAAAAACGCTTATAAAGGTTTTGTCCTTTTGGTCCTATGTTCTTTATGCGGTGTATATTGTATTTATGGTTTTATGTGTCGCCAAATTCGGCGATAAAATTGCGGCCCAGCTTGGTTCACTTGGTGAGATAAAACCGGGCTGGATAATTGGCGGCGGTAAATATGCATTCTACAATCTTGCCTGTATTCCCTTCCTTTTATACACCGTCAGCGATCTGGAAAGCCGGAGCGAGGCAATCTGGTCCGGTATTATCGCCGCGGCCATTGGGATTATTCCGGCTATCATGCTCTTTATTTCCATGGCAGGGCAATATCCTGAAATCCTGAATGTTACTGTTCCGGTAAACTATCTTTTTGAACAATTGAATATGCGCTGGTTCCATGTCATATTCCAAATAGTGCTTTTGGGTACTTTTATAGAAACCGGCGCCGGCTTTATCAAAGCAGCCAGTGACCGCCTGGAAGGCCAATTTTGTACAACAGAAAATCCGCGTAAATGGATTCGGCCCGTATCTGTCGTCATTTGTCTCCTTCTGGGCCTTGTTATATCATCATTTGGGCTTACCGGGCTTATTGCCAGGGGCTATGGGACAATTACCTGGGGCTTTTTCGTCATATATGTAATTCCCATTATTACCTGGGGCATATATAAGATTTACAGGCAAAGCAAGGCGTCCGCTTAATTTGCCGGATGCCGCGGGGCTTAAAAAACTAAGGGCTGGTTTTATGCTTAAGATGAACGAGTATATCCATGAGTATACAATGCGTGATTATTCAAATTTCCCCCAGGGAGAAATAAAACTTGATTGTTCTCTTGGGGTAAACTCCGAAAGCCTGCCGGCCCTTGTTTTTACCAGGCTTGGACAGTTAAATGCGGCAAACCAGAATGATATAAAATACTATCCCCATACCGACGCTGTTCATCAAACAATTGCCGGCTATTATAAAAAAAAGGGTATTGGCTGGATTACAAAAGACAATATACTTCTGGGCTGCGGTTCGCTTGATCTTTTGGGGAACATAAATTTATTGTGCCTTACCCGGGGGAAAAAGGTACTGGGACACGGGCCGCAATTTACCGCGTACATAGATCAGGTAAACTGTATCGGTTCAATGTATTGCCACTGCGATTTTAAAAAAGAAAATAATTATTTGTTTGTGGCGGGTGATTATGCCGCCGAAATGAACTCCGACTACGATCTTTTTATTGTCGAAAACCCCAATAATCCGACAGGGCAGACAATACGTTTGGATGACCTGAAAATAATTGCCGAAAAGGCCAAACGGCTTAATACAATTTTGATTGTTGATGAAGCCTACGGTGATTATATGGAGTTCACGGCTTCCGCCATAAATCTTTTATATGATTACCCAAATGTAGTGGTAACAAGGACTTTTTCAAAAGCTTTTGGCGCGGCGGGCATGCGAATGGGATATGCCCTGTTTTCTCCAAATCTGTCTTCCAGGCCGGAAGATAATATCCTGACCCAGTTAAAAAAACTGGAAAACACTTTTTCCTGCAATGGCGTTGCCCGCGTCATTGCCCAGGCTTTGCTTGATACTACAGAGGATATTATAAAAATTGATAAAATCATGGAACACAAACAGGAGATTATAAAATCCCTCTCGGTATTCAAGCTTGCCGCAACTTCCGTAAGGGTTCCCATTATGACAATATATTACGAAACGGGCGATCGGAATTTTGATTTACAGCTCTCCCTTTTGGAGAATGAAAAGCTTTTAACGGTAAGCTGCGGGTCCTACTTTGGGCTTGATAAAAGGGCGGTTCGAATCATGCTGCCCTCCAGTGACGATAGGGTGGCTGATCTAAAACAGATGCTCATCAGCGCTCAAAACCGCCTGAAATAAAATTCGGGCGCAACAGGCTGCCTAAGGAGCCGCGCACGAATAAAATGCCGTGTATTTTATTCTAATCGCTTGCGCAATAAGGAAACAACATGACCAAAATGTCATGTTGTTTCTGCGCGGGTCCTAAGGTGTTTTTGTCCGCGGCTCCGGCCGGATGATCCGCGCTTCCGCGTCTTCGGCATAACGCCATTGGGGAGCTTCCTCCCGGCGCTTTTCCCCGGGGCGCCTAAAAGCCGCAAGCCTTATATTTGCTTCCCGCACCTGGGACGGCAGGGTAAGAAGATCGTAGATAGAACCCAGCCCAAAAAGGCCGCCGGTACACATCCAAATAAGCCATGTTGGTATTTTCCCCAGATAAAAGCGGTGAAAGCCCAGGGACCCAAACCCCGACAGGAACCATAGCAAATAAGCAACAAAGGTACTGTACATTTAAAAATTCTCTGTAATTAATTTGCCGTTTTCTTTATCCAGGCGGATACGTACCTTCTTGAGCGGCTCGACGATAAACAGGGCTATTTGACATATTTCCACCAGTGTACCCTGGGCTATTTCTCCGGAAACCTCAATAACGGCATTTTCATCCGCGTTGACTCGCGTCATAAGTTCAGATACCGCCGCCGTCGCCTTTTGCTGTTCCGCTTCAAGGCGTTTAAAGAGTTCTTCCATCTTTTCCCTGCGTCCCCCGACCGCGTCCACATGGTCCATAAGGGTTTTTAGTTTATTAAGTTTTGCCGTAAGGATACGGAGCATATTGTTGTTTTTTTCTTTTTCCTGCTGAACCGTAAAATCAATTCCGCAATGGACCCTTGAGCCTTTGCCCGAAGCTTTGCCGATGCCGGCGGCGCGGACGCCTTTTACCGCCCAGATTTCGCTCCCTATGATGCGGCCCTTTTCTATCTCTATAGATTCCAGGGCAAATACGCTGGAGTTTACTATGTCTGTCTGAACCGTAACTTTATGCCTGCATGCGACCCGGCAATTTTCTATGAATTTTGCATTAATGTTGCCGCCGACTTTGACCAGCGCCCTGCCTCGGCCTATTATTCCTCCGGCTACATTAAGGTCGGTCTTGGCAGTCGCGTCGGTAACGTCGAAGGTCTGCTTGATTGTAATTGAGCCGCCGGAATAGATTTTAAAGCCGTCGGACACCGGTCCGTCTATAGTAACATTTCCGGGAAAGATTATATTTCCGGTTTTATATCCTACAGGCCCCTTTATTTCAAGGTAATCCCTGACATTTACCACACCTTTTTCCACCACCATCTGACCGCTTATGTTGGAAAGGAGGAAGCGGTCTACCATGCGGGTGTTTTCCCCTCCCGAAACCCCTTCGGGCTTTTGTACGCCGTGCGGTATGGAACCCCCATGGACATTTTTGCCGGCCAGTCCGGGCTTTCGGGATTTTTGTTTTGCCAGGGCCTGATCTTTTTTAACGATAATAAAGGGCGAAGCGGAACGGTAATCAATACTGCCGTTTTTATCCTGTTCCGCCGCCGGCGCCAAAATGGGGTTAAGCTGCACATGTTCCAAAATTTCGTCTTTAGGCGGGTCCCCGCGGGCAATTATTATATCTTTAATGATCTTTCTTGAGGTATTGCATTGATGTGCCGCATCTTTTAGATTGTCCCATTGAATCCCATAGTTGATATTCATTTTTTTTAGCAGGGTATTGATATAGTTTTCGTCCAACGGGGAACCGTCTTTTTGGGCAGGAACAAAAGAAGCCCGGACTTCAAAATCAGTTTCCGAAAAAATGACATCAATACGGGCGTCATTCGGGTTAGCACTTATTATCGCGGAAGGGTTTTCGTATGCCGGGCTTTCACTCTTTGCCATTTCCATACCTTATAATATAATATAGTTTCGGTTTTTTTTTAATAGAGTTGAGGCCGACCGGAAAGCCGCTTACTTCCCGGCCAGACTCAATTTCCGCTAAAACTTCGGGTATATTGAAATATTTACTTACATATTGTATGTTTATGCATGGATAAGGAATAAATATTCATGAAAGAGCGGCTCGCCCGTTTAAAGGCTGTACGAAAACTAATAAAAACCTGTAGAATTGACTCTCAGGACATGCTTTTGGGTTATCTCCAAAAAGAAGGCTTTGCGGTTACCCAGGCTACATTATCCAGGGATTTAAAATTGCTCAAAGTTGGTAAGATTTCCGATGGACATTCAGGTTATACTTATTCCCTCCCCGGCGAAGAGGAACTCCAGGAGACCGAGCGTACCTATATCCACGATTTTATGCGGGGTTATATCTCTATCGAGTGGAACGGTCCACTGGTGGTCATCAAAACGTATTCCGGCCATTCGGATTCTGTCGCCCTGGCGGTGGACAACCTGGGCCTTGACGATGTACTGGGTACTATTGCCGGAAGGGACAATGTAGTTTTTGTGGCTTTAAGGGAAGGGGTTACCGGGGAAGCCTTTATGGCCCGGATGAAAGAAAGCATTCCGGATCTTGAAGACTAGCCTGTTGCGTTTCGCACCTAAAACCCCGATAAATGGGCTGCTAGTGTTCTGCCCGGAATGTGTTATACTCTATAATATAGAGGACAGGAGTAAAAAATGAAATTTATCGATTTGGATAAGACGGTATCTTATACCGGGCTTTTGGAATTGGCGGGAAAAAAAATTGACCTTAAAACATTGCTTACGCCGGAAAGGGTTGAAAAATGTTCTGTACCCGCGGGTGGGGGCCTTGCCTATAACTGGGCGGCCAAATGGGTGGACGAAAATGTCCTTGAAGCCCTGGAGAAGCTTTCCGGCGAAATGGAACTTATTGCCAAATACAGGGCTCTTTTGTCAGGCGAGGTGATGAATACCGGCGAAGGCCGTATGGTTCTTCATCATCTCCTTAGGGGGCAGTTGGAAAAAGATGTTATTCACCAGGGTAAAAATATCGGTGAATTTTACCGCAAAGAACTTGCGCGCTTTGCGGCCTTTGCCGATAAGGTTCGTTCAGGGGAAATTGTTCCCGCTCCGGGTAAACGCTACACAGCGGTCTGCCAGATTGGCATAGGCGGTTCCGACCTGGGGCCCCGGGCGCTGGCGCTGGCGCTGGAGAATTGGGCAGCCGTGGAGGGGAAAAAGACCCTCAGGGCGGAGTTTATTTCTAACGTTGATCCCGATGACGCTTCACGCCTTGCTTCTTTACTCCCGTTAAGCGAGACCCTTTTTATTCTGGTGTCCAAAAGCGGGACTACCCAGGAAACCCTCACCAACGAATTGTTTATTAAAGACAAGCTTGCCAGGGCAGGCCTTGATCCGGCAAAGCACATGGCGGCGGTTACCAGCGAAACAAGCCCTTTGGCAAATAATCCCGGTTACCTTGATTCCTTCTATTTTGATGATTTTATAGGCGGGCGTTATTCTTCTTCTTCCGGCGTGGGCGGGGTTATCCTTTCCCTGGCTTTTGGAAGCGATGTGTTTAAGGAATTTCTTGCCGGGGCCCACGAAGCCGACAAACTTGCCCTGGAGCCTTCGATTGTTAAAAATGCCGCCCTTCTTGATGCCCTTATCGGGGTATGGGAACGAAATTTTCTTAATCTTCCCTATACGGCAATCCTGCCCTACAGTCAGGCCCTTTCCCGCTTCCCCGCGCATCTGCAGCAGCTTGACATGGAGTCCAATGGCAAACGGGTAAACCGTGACGGAAAGCCTGTCGCCTATTCTACCGGGCCTGTGGTATTTGGTGAACCCGGCACCAACGGGCAGCATTCTTTTTATCAACTCCTTCACCAGGGAACGGATTGTGTCCCCCTGCAGTTTGTGGGTTTTCTGGAAAGCCAGCGGGGCGACGACATATCCGTAGACGGCTCCGGAAGCCAAACAAAACTTAAGGCAAACCTTGCCGCCCAGATTACCGCTTTTGCTCTGGGAAAAGAGGACGCTAACGGAAACAAACATTTCCCCGGCGGCCGCCCTTCAAGCCTGCTTTACGGCAAACGTCTTACCCCCCAAACTCTGGGCGCGCTTTTGGCCCACTTTGAAAACAAGGTAATGTTCCAGGGCTTTATCTGGAACGTCAACAGCTTTGATCAGGAAGGCGTACAGCTTGGTAAAGTGCTGGCCAGGAAGATTCTGAAAAAACAAAGTTCCGGTTCAGGGGATCCGGTACTGGATGCTTATGGATCATTATTAGGAATTTAGCAAAGGAGGCTGTTCCATCGAACCTCCGGTTCGCCTTCAGTTTTGGAACAAGCTCAAAGGAGTCAAACTATGAAACAGAAAGATGTTATTCCTGCGGAGGATACCTGGGTAGAGAGGAGTATAAGAGAATTGTCCGCCAGCCCTTCAGAGCTTTTCGGCACCGACTGGGCGCTTATCACCTGCGGGGATGTTTCAGCCGATAAAGGAAACTGGAACACCATGACCGCTTCCTGGGGCGCCCTGGGTGTGCTTTGGGGCATGGATGTGGCGTTTATGTTTATACGCCCGTCGCGGCATACTTTTGGATTTGCCAACAATGCTTCGCTTTTTACCCTTTCTTTTTTTGACAGCACCTACCGCAAAGCTCTTGAAATCTGCGGAGAAAAATCGGGCCGCGATACCGACAAGGCGGCTGCCGCCGGGATTACCCCCATTGTATTTACCGGAGGATACGCCCGGGGCGCTTTAAGCTTTAAGGAAGCCCGTGAAGTAATTGTCTGCAAAAAACTCTACACCGAGGATTTTTATCCGGCGAAATTTCAGGAACCGGCTTCCATTGAGAAGAACTACAATGGAAAAGACTATCACCGTATATTCATAGGCGAAGTGCTGGGGCTTTTAAGAGCCGCGCATGAATAAAATGACATGCATTTTATTCTAATTGCTTACGCAATTAAGGAAATAACATGACCAAAGTGTCATGTTATTTCTGCGCGGGTCTTTAACAAAAAAAAATAACAGCAATTTAACATTACAAAAAAACATGCCATAATCAGGCATGATACGGGGAATATTTGGGA
>JAIRLQ010000500.1 GCA_031259345.1 Treponema sp. | reverse complement strand
CCGGCCTGTTATTTTAAAAATTGATGAGTTAAATTATGAAATAAAAAAACGATAATTTTGTATCTTGCTTTTTTTATCATTCCAAAAATTGAAATGGCAAAAAATTTCAGAATAGTATACTACCGCCACTCCGCCTCAACACTTACAGGTGATAAATCGGCTTCCGGTGCTGTAATTATCGGCGCATAGCCTCCGGTATCACTGCCGGTATTGGTCAGTTCGGCAAGAATTGGTGTTAAAAGCGCCGCTTCGACTTCAAAGGGCGGTATCACCCTTTGTTCCGATTCCTCAACATAGCTCCGCTGCCCTTTATCTACAAATACCATTTGTCCGTTGCTGTTTTCCAGGAGGACACGCCCGTCATTAACATAAAGATGCCGGGTGTCGAATTCAAAATCGGTCCCCCGCACCGATGCAGTTGCTACCGGAGACCGCACGGTAAAATCGGTCCGCGATTCCGCAGGGGGCCTTACCTCTGCCCGTACTCTGCCGGTCCGCAAATGCAAACGAACATCTTCGGTATTATCCCTTTGAACGAGCTCTTCCAGTGTCAGTCTTGTCAACGGACGAACACTGAGTCGTGAATTCCCCAGGGAAATAAGGGCGATACTTTTAAAGCCCGTAGAAATCGTAGTATTTTTCCCGATGGAATCCCCCGGTGCGGCTGCCCTCCATTCCGCTGAACCTCCATCCTGTATTTCCACCGTTCCCTGCACATCAAGAATTACAGTCTGTCCTTCTTGTGCGAAAACGCCCGCAATTCCGGCCAAAAGTAACATGGATACAAACACTTTTCTCATATCATCCTGCCTTAAAATGAAATACTTGCTGTCAATGAAACGCGGTAAATAATATCCGCATTATCCGTAAATACCTTTCCGGTCCGGGGAAAGAAAACGCCGCCCCCGGTGGAGATTAACACATCCGAAAAAGGCGTCCAGGTGAGACCCCCGTAAATTTCCCCTCCCAGGAGCGGTGAGTTCGAGATCGGGTTTATATCAGAATGATAGAACGTCACCGTATCGGTTCTGAAGTAATAAGCCCCGGAAACATCCGTGGCAAATTTTGGGTGAATCCTGACAGTATATGCGGCTTCCAAAAGGGCGATTCCCGAACATTCAGGCCGCAGTACTTTTCCCCGGGCCTGCATGGTAAGAGGAATAAAAACCCCGACCCGGCCATTCCAGTTACCGGAAGAAAACCATCCGGTAAAAGAGAACCGGTCCTGTAATGCTGTGGGAAGCATCCACTGAATTTCAGTTGACCCCGCAAAGGCGGTATAAAAATTTTCCCCTGTCTTCTCGACCAGTTCAATAACTCCGCCAAATCCAACGTTCACCCTTCCCCCTAGGGGTATACTCAAATTTGCCTGGAGGTATTGGGAATGAAAAAGCGTGTCATTACCGTTAAGATCGAACTGCGCTGCCCCGCTTACCACAAGGGTATTCCGGGTATCAAAGATTCCGGTACACTCCCATTTAACTCCCGCCGCAAGCCGCCGGGAGGCAAAATACACATCTTTGCTGTCATAATCCGTCCGATCTTCCGGGCTCATGACGATATAGGCGGATTTTTTATAGAGCAGCCCGGTATAAAAAACACCCCCGCTGAGGCGTCCCCCGCCGATATTCAATCTGAATGAAGCGCCGTCAAAAAGTCCCGCCATGACATAGGAGTTTTCCCATGAGGAAAGGCGGCCTATTTCAAGCCGCAGGCCGGGACGGAAATTATACATATATTCAAAACGGTAAATTTCAGGCAGCGGTTTCCATTCGTCATCAATATACTCAGCGGAAAACCCACCCGAAAGGTACAGGTCTGCCTTGTCCCCCAAAGGCATGGAAAACCAGGGGAGTACCGTTCCCGTATATTCGATAGCGCCATAGGACTTTTCTCCGTCCTTCAGTTCAGCCTTTTGATTCAGTACAAGACCGAAATCCTGGGCAAAGCCCAGGGAAACGGTAAGGAAGAAAAAGAGGGGGAGAAATATAATAGAGTTATCCGGAAACTTCAGTTTCCGATGATGTGGATAGATCCCCTTGTTTTTATTCCGGTTCAAATTCACCCTCATACTCCTGTATCGCTTCCGATCCTATGGATAGTCCCTGATATTCCCCCGCATTGTCCCGCAAAGAATCCCGCGGATCTTCGGACAAACGCCGCCGCACTGCCTCCGTCTCCAATGGTTCCGCGTCCCCAATATGGGAGAGGACGTTTCCCAGTATTTGCAGGAAGCGTTCTCCCGAAACCGCGAAGCCAGGATACACGCGGCCTTCAATAAAACCCCGGCGGGTCATTTCCCGGTAACTGTAGCGGGGACCGGGAAACAGGGTATACATAAGGCCGCCTTCAAGATCGAAGGCTTTCATTATAAGCAGCGAAAGATTCCTCAATTTGACAGAACTGTCAGGTTCGGCGTTTTTTGGCAGCCAGCCCCGTTCCAGGGCCAGTACGAAGGCCCCGGCCTGACTTGTGGGCGGGGTTCCCGGCGCCGACGCCAGGGTAAAGTATGCGGCCTGGGTATAGGTAATTTCTTCCGTATCCAGAATCCCTTCTATTTCCGCCGCCGTTTGGCCCCAAACCAGTACGGCACAAGAAAGAAGGCTGACGGCAATAAGGTGTTTTATGGCCATGTAAACACCAAGCTGTCCGATATAAAGCTCAAATCCGGCGGCGTAGTCTGCCATGACAGTACCGGGTAGGAATAACCGGAGAGCCACTTCCAATCGCTGGCGAAGTCCCAGTTAAGATTGCCGGTACTGTACACCGTGCCTGCCGGCGGTCCTTCAAAATTACTGCGAATATAAGTGGTATTACCTATTAAATTCAAGTTAGTCGTAGTATTAGTGCTGCTAATAACTATATCGGAAGCGGCATAGTTGGATGTATAGGATCCTGAACTTATTTCCCCACTTATTTCCCTGCCGCCAATACCCCCGACATCTACGGCACTGGAAAAACTTATACTGTCGTTCAGGGCCGCGCAATACTCTATCGTCCCTCCTATAATATTCCCGGCAATGCCTCCGGCGTATTTCTCACTACTACCATTCTCTCCGAGAACCGCGCCCCGGACGTAACATTTTGTGATGGTGAAATTATTCTGACCCGCAATCCCTCCCGCATAGACATCAGTCGTCCCGTCGGCGCTTACGTTTGCCCAGGCGTAACAGCGGTCAATGGAGCCGGTGAGCAGCCATCCCGCGATACCCCCCGCATAAACCCCGCCCCCCGCGCCCTGTACGATGGCCGAAGTGTATGAGGCGGTGATATCACCATTCATATATCCGGCAATCCCTCCGGCAATGCAGTTTCCAACGGCACTGCCGTTGACGGCGCCGGTAAATGAACTATCGCTTATTATGGTTCCGCTCTCAGAACTTCCCACAATGCCGCCTATGGGAAGATAATTTGCCGAAGTTCCTCCAATAGCGCCCACAACATGGCAGTTGGTAATCGTCCCATTATCACTGGCACCCGCAATCCCCCCTACATTGAGTGAACTCATTCCATCAAATAAGATTGCAAAATTCCCCGACACCTGTATTTTTTCAAAGGAACTATTCCTTGCTTGCCCGGCAACCCCTCCCGCACAAGAATCATGATAGGTTGAACCGTCTCCGGTACTAATATCCACGGAGCCCGAAAGCTCATATTTGACGTTTATGTTTTTGATTGCGGCGGTTTCAACAACGGCAAAAAAACCCTGATACACCCAGACATCGCCTGTTTCTTTTATTGCGGGGCCAAAGGAACGGATGGTGACAGTATGCCCCTGACCGTCAAATACCGCCTTGAAGGGATCGCTGTTACTGCCTATGGCCGTCCAGGGCTGGGTCAGGGTTATGTCCTTTTCCAGGTAGAAATTAATGGTTCCGTCAATGACAAAATCCGTCCCAATGCGCCGGAGTTCCGCCTCGTTGTGGATATAGATGTTCGTAAGACCCGCTTCGTAGGCCGGATCAACATACATCGGAACAGTTACGCTTTGAGGCTGGCCCGGAACGACGGTAACCGCAGCCGTTCCACTTCCCACCAGCGTACCTCCCATGTCTCCGGGGTTATAGGCTTCCGCCGCTATGGACCAGGCTCCGGCGGAAAGGGCAATGCTGATACTCCCCCCTTCTGCAACCCGCTCAATGACGGTTCCGCCGGGACCGGTGAACGTTACTTTGTAGGCGAGGCCGCCGGTATCATTATCCGATAAGACCGAACGGGTTGGACCTGAACGGCCGCCGGATGCGCCGGACAGATTGACGGTAAGGTAAGTCCCCCCATCCGGGAGATTGCCGGGAAAATCGCAGGAAAGTATCAACAGAACACAGAAGAAAAGCGCCGCTCCGGTTCCCCTGTTAAACCAATTTGTTTTATTGAGGTCAACCCCCGGTATCTTTTTTGTCATATAATCCTCCTTCAAAAATATATTGCTGGTATCTGCCATGCCTGGACATGGCTAATAAATCAAGGCCGGTGGTGAGTTCATTCTACCCATTCCTTTCTTCAAAAGGCCGCAAGCTTGGCGGCACTCATAAAAGTTGTTCGCATGGGAGGCGAATAAAATATGATAGAAATAGTAATGTTTAGAATGAGGAAACGATTGGTTTTTTACTGTCTGCTTTAGGTAAATTTGACGGTGAGTATTATGAGAGAGAGAGAGAGAGAGAGAGAGAGAGCAAAAATCATGCCAATCCCCACAAAAACCGGGTCAGACATGAGATATTTCTCAGTATAGGCATAAAACTCCATATATAAATCATATCACATCTTTCAAAAAAAAACAAGTAACTAAAATGCTGGGTTTTTGTCAACGCACCAATCATAAGAAGGGGGAGCGCATTAATCCCAATAACCAGCCGTTACTCCCAATAGTATCGGCTTTTCTGTCG
>JAIRLQ010000455.1 GCA_031259345.1 Treponema sp. | reverse complement strand
GTGTGCCTTGCTCCCGCCGTTTTGTTTCTTGCTGTTTTCATCGTCTATCCTATTGTGGATTCTTTTGTGATGAGTACGGTGAAATGGAACGGGATGAGTCCGAACCGTGAATTTGTGGGACTGGCAAACTGGGCGGAACTCGTCAAAGACCGGTATTTCTGGCAGGCGTTTCGGAACAACATTATGGTAATGTTCTTCTCCCTGGCCACCCAGGGCGTACTGGCTATCTGCCTTGCTACCTTCCTCGACATCACCGGCAAAAAGGGCCTGGTCTTCAAAATCATTTGGTTCCTTCCCTACCTGATGTCCTCTGTGGCCATAGGCATTCTTTTCAAATTCGCTCTTGACGCCAACTTTGGGCTTTTTGGTTCTATCTCTAAATTTCTGGGCGGCGGCAGCGTTGACCTTTTGGGCAACCCCAACCGGGCGCTTTTCGCGGTAATGGGGGTGATAAGCTGGCAGTATACCCCCTTCTATATGATCCTCTACCTTGCGGCCTACGGTACAATCCCTGTGGAACTCTACGAAGCGGCGGTCATTGACGGCTCAACACGGAACCAATATTTTTGGAAAATATCCCTCCCCCTGCTTCGGCCCACGATTGTCTCCGGCGCCACGGTAAGTATCATCGGTTCCCTCAAGTATTTCGACCTGGTTTATGTGATGACCGGCGGCGGTCCAGGCTCGGCGACGGAACTTATGGCAACGTTGATGTATAGAACGACTTTTGTAAAAAAATCTTTTGGTTATGGGGCGGCAATTGCCGGGGGTATGTTTATTCTCATCACGCTGGTGGCGCTTATTACCGTCTATACCCTAAACAGAAAAGCGGAGAATCAATAATATGGGCAAAAAAACAATTTCTGTTTGGTGGATGCCGGCATTTTTCTTTGCCTTCATTTGGATACTCATAACGGGCCTTCCTTTCTACTATCTTATCATCACCTCTTTTAAAAGTCCGGGTGATTTTTTGAGCGGCAGCCTTTTCAAATTACCCGTCGCATGGGAAGTATCGAATTATATAAAAGTCTTTCAGGGAGGCTTTTTGCGTTATCTTTTCAACAGCATAGCGCTGGTTGTCGTTTCGCTGGTGGCGCTGCTGTTTCTTGCCTCCCTTGCCGCATATCCTCTTTCCCGAATGTCCTTTAAACTGAACAAGCCAATTTACAGCCTTATTGTGGCGGTCATGTCGGTGCCGATACACATCACCCTGATTCCCCTTTTCGTAATGGCGATTAGTACCAAAATTTATGACACGATTTGGGCGCTGGCGGGACCGAACATTGCCTTTAATTTACCCATGTCGGTATTTATTCTCGTGTCATTTATGCACAGTATACCGAAAGAGCTTGAAGAAGCGGCGGAAATCGACGGCTGCGGTAAATTCGCGGTTTTTTTCAAGCTTATCTTTCCCCTTTCCATGGCGGGCCTGGCAACATTAGGCATCTACAACGGGGTAGTAATATGGAACGAATTCATTTTCGTAATGGTCCTTACCCAGTCTCAGGCTGTCCGTACCCTGCCTCTGGCGGTATGGCAGTTCCAGGGACAGTATTCCAGCAACATCCCGGTCATTATGGCAGTGCTTACCCTCTCCTCACTGCCGGTAATATTGCTTTATATATTCGGACAGGACAAGCTGGTTAAAGGAATGATGGCCGGGGCGGTTAAAGGCTGACAGACAAACAGTATTCCCGCCCCGCGCCCCCCAAAACCGGATAACATCCCAAATCCAGCCATCCGCGCTCGTACCTGTCCAAGGGCGGAACCATGCCCAACATTCCGGTAAAGCGGAAGAGTTGAGCGCGGAACAACTTGAGACGCCGCTTGAGGGGATAAGTTTTTTGTAACCGCTCACCAGGAATGACTGTTGTTTTTTATAAAACAATCCGCTATAATGAAAATATAATAGACTTATTTGAAAACTTCAGTTTTCGAACAACAACCGCTTAAAAATGACTTGCGGGCCAAGCGCGGGTTAGCCGATAACCAACCGGTTTATCTGCCAAGCAAAGCTTGGTTTACAAGTCCACTTGAGGAATTGTAAAATAAGTTTATTGCATGGGCTTCATTAATCGTTGATAACGCCGCGTCAGATCCGGTATTTCAATTTTTCGGGAGTATTATAGTATATGTTGAATAAAAAACACGATTTTTTAACCATTATTTGCGCCGGTAATATTAGTAACGCGATTGTTGTGTTTGTTCTTTTATTTTTGTTCCGGAATGGTTCGGTCCCGCCGCCGGTGATGCTGCTGCGGGCCGGGCTGCCGGGGCTGGCCTTTATTGTCCTGTCTACCCTGATCATGGGAACCAGCGCCCGCTTGTTTGATCCCGCCAGATTCACGGCCTCCGGGGCGGCCTATGAGGAGGCCCTGAAAAAAATCGGCGCCGTGCCCCTCAAGATGATAGCCCTCCTCGTGGTGTTTGAAAATGGCCTTTTGGCGGGGCTTTTTCTTCAGGGCCCCTCCATCGGAATTCCCCTGGGCAGGGGTACCACCTTGTACCTCGTCTGTCTGTCCCTGGGGCTGCTGGCGGGGACTTTTGTTTACGTGTTGACCGACCGGCTGATATCAAAAACGCTGATCGCCAGCGCCCTTACCGGATATCCCCGGGATCTGCGGGAGGGACGGCAGAGCGTCAAAATGATGCTCATTCCCATCGCGGTGGCCATTATTTCGATTCTTTACAGCCTTTCCGCCGCCCTCCTGATTATTACCCGGGCGGGGGGAAGCCTGCCCAATATGAAAGGAGGGGACTGGGGCATCCTGGTGGCCCTTATCGCCTTTTTAATGCTGATCATTTTCGGCCTGGCCCTGACGCTAAAAAAAAGC
>JAIRLQ010000383.1 GCA_031259345.1 Treponema sp. | reverse complement strand
TGGGGCCGTTAATATTGAACAGGGTGGGCGGTTCGGATTTTGAAATTTCCGAACGCAGTGTCTGCTCATAGGTACCCGAAGCGGCGGTAACAACCTTCATGGGGATGCCGGTTTCGCTGGTAAACTCTTTGGCTACCTGTTCCCATTGGGATTGAATTTCGGCTTTAAAATTCAAAAGGTAGACCGAAGGAATATCTTTCCTGGCGCAGGCGCCCAAAAGAAATGCAAAGATCGCACAAACAGCAACTACACAAAAACTCTTTTTCATTAAATTCCTCCAACTTGATTATAATATGAGGCTGTCCCAAAGCATAAAATTTTGGTGAAGCAGCTTTAGGTCAAGCCTATCTTCTTATAATTATAATTCTTTTTAAGGAGACTTGTAAATCGTTTGTTAAAAATAAAAATCCGGCGCCGGATATGGGAAGCATCCTAAAACAAGGCTTTTATTTTACCGGCTATGCTTTCCGCGTCCAGCCCAAACCGTTTGGCAAGGTAATCCTGGGTTCCTACTTCGCCGAATTCGTCGGCCACGCCTATACGGGCAAACTTTCCTTTATAACCGGATTCCGCCAGTATTTCCGCTACCGCGCCGCCCAAGCCTCCGTTAATCTGATGATTTTCGGCGCTTACCACGGCTTTTACTTTGGCCGCTTCTGTCAGAATGGCATCCGCGTCAATAGGCTTAAGGGTAAGGACATCCAGCACACCGGCATCTATCCCTGCCGCCGCCAGCATTTCCCGGGCCTTTAGGGACTCGTTCACCATAAGGCTTCCCAGAGCGGCGATTAAAACATCTTTTCCCTGTTTTAAAACTTTTGCCTTGCCAAACCGGAATGTTTCGTCCCGGGGATAAATAACCGGCACAGGTTTTCTGGGAAAACGCATATACACACAGCCGTAAAGGGCGGCGGCTTCCCGTATCAAAGCGGCGCAGCTTGGCGCGTCAGAAGGTTCCGCGACGGTCAGGCCGGGAATAACCCGCATCAGGGCAAGGTCTTCAAAAGGCATGTGGGTGCCGCCGTTAAAAGCGGCGGTTACGCCGGGATCGGTGCCGATAAGCTTTACATTAAGCCGGGCATAGTTGGCGGAAATAAAAAACTGGTCAAACGCGCGGCGGGACGCAAAACAGCCAAAGGTTGCGGCAAAAGGTATCTTACCCGCCGCGGAAAGCCCCGAAGCCACGCCTACCATGTTGGCTTCCGCAATGCCCACATTAAAAAACCGGTCAGGGTAGGCCTTTTTAAAACTGCCTGTGTTGGTACAACTCATTAAGTCCGCTTCCAGCACAACTATATTTTTATTTTCCCCGGCAAGAGCGCTAAGGGTTTCCACATAAGCGGCCCGGATTTCTTTAAGTTCCTGATTTTCCATATTTCTTTCCTTTTCCTACTTTGCGTCCAAAGCGGCAATAGCCTCTTTTGCTTTGGCGAGATCAAATGCCATGCTGTGATTTTTTTCGATCCCTTCGGCAAAACTGCAACCCTTCCCTTTAATCGTGTGCATAACGATCATCGAAGGCCTGTCTTTTTGGGCAAAGGTATTTTCGATGGCGGCGTCAAGGGCGGCAATGTCATGACCGTCAACTTCCTGGGTATACCAGCCAAAAGCCTTCCATTTTGCGGCAAGGTCGCCTAAGTCCAGAATGTCTTTGGTGTAGCCGTCAAGCTGCTGTTTGTTGTAATCCAAAAACGCGGTAAGATTACTGACCTTTTGCGCGGCCGCAAAAAGCCCGGCTTCCCAAATTTGGCCTTCGTCAGATTCGCCGTCCCCCACTATTGTGTAAACCCTGGCGGGACTTTTATCCATAGCCAGAGCCAGGGCAATGCCGATTGCGGCGGAAAAGCCCTGGCCCAAAGAGCCCGCGGTCATGTCGATACCGGGGGTTAAATTTCTGTCGCAGTGGCTGGGGAGCCGGGTACCGCCTTTGTTCAATGTCAAAAGCCAGTCTTTTGGGAAAAAGCCTTTAAGCGCCAAGGTGGAGTACAGCGCCGGTCCCGCGTGTCCTTTGGACACCACAAGCTGGTCCCTGTCTTTCATACGGGGCTCGGCCGGGTCAACTTTCATACGGTGAAAGTAAAGCAGGGCCAAAAGATCCGCGATAGACATGGCCCCCCCGATGTGGCCCGAGCCCAGATTTCCAATTTCTTCTATCGTGAGCTTTCTTATTTCTTTCGCTTTTTCCTGTAATTCCTCAAGCAGGTCTTTATCCATAATACAACTCCTCTTTTGCTTCATTAAAGCAGCACCAAAAAACGCTCGATGGCGTTTTTGGTGCTTGTCTAGCGCGGCAAAGCCCGCGTAGATTCCCGTATAATCAGACGGTAGGGCAGAACCAGCTCTTCCATTATATTATTGTTTCCGGAAATAAGGCGGTGAAGGCTAAGGGCTGTCTGTTCACCCATTTCCTTGATTGGCTGGCGTATGGTGGTTAAGCGGGGCATCATAAAATCAGAAATCTCAATATCGTCAAAACCAATAACCGAAACATCAGCGGGCACCCGAATACCCTCGTCCTCCAACGCGCGGATGGCGCCAATGGCAAGCTCGTCGGTAGCGGCAAATACGGCGGAAAAATCCCTGCCCCGGAGCAAAAATTCCCTCATGCCGTACATGCCCGCTTCCGCCGTATAATACGGCGTGTATATCACCCTGGTTTCATCACGCGGAAGAGCCGCCCCCTCAAGGGCGCGGAAAAAACCCTCCGCGCGAAGGCTTCCAAAACTAAAGCCCTGGCCGGAAATCATATTAATTTTTTGATGCCCCAAATTGATAAGATGATTCACCGCATCCATCGCAGCCTGTTCATCATCCACATGAATACAGGGGATTTCCCCATAATTAAATGTCGCGATGATTACCGGCAAATTAATTTTTTCCAAATAAGAATAAAATTCCGGGTTTTTAATTTCCTGGAGCATTATAACCCCGTCCAGCTTTTCGGCCTTCAGGCGGTTAAGGCATTCCATCTCGCTTTTGCCTTCAAACTTTACAAAAAAAAACAGAGTATGATAACCAAAGGCTTCAAGGTTTCGCTCTATAACGGAAAAAAGCTGCCTCTGAAACATGTTAAAGGTGTCGGGGATAACAACACCCACGGTAAAACTGCGCTGAAGCACCATGCTCCGGGCGGCCTTGTTGGGCACATACCCTGTTTCTTCAATCAACTTTAAGATCTGCTCCCGCTTTTCGGGGTTCACGTACTTTTTACCGTTCACCACCCGTGAGATTGTTGAGGGAGACATGCCCGATTGTTTCGCAATATCCTTAATGCTGACCATGTTGTCTCTTAAATATTAAAACATTAATAATGTTCCCTGCTCAAAAGCGGCTTTACAGGTATAGGCGATTTCCGAAACCCGCCTTCCGTCGTATACCGTTACTTCGGGCTTTTTCCCTTCCATAATGCAGTTAACAAATTCCTGCACTTCGTTCACATAAGCGGCGTCAAAACGTTCCAAAAAATTTTGGCTGCATTCCCGCCTAACTCCATGGCTGTCCAAAATTTCCACC
>JAIRLQ010000359.1 GCA_031259345.1 Treponema sp. | reverse complement strand
GGGGGAGAATATTTCAAGCCGCTCGCGTACCTGTTTCCGCACTTCCTCAGGGGTTCCTCTGGGCAGTACTTTTTGGGTGTCCACGCCGCCGCCCCAGAATACGATTTTATCGCCGTATGAATATAAACGAAAAAAATTACGATGATTCCCGCTCAAGCAATTCCACAGGAAGCACGGTCTTTGAAGATACGTTCTCGCCGTTCATCATGCGGATAAGGAATTCCACCACATAACGACTGATCGCCTCGGTGGGCTGGCGGATGGTAGTCAAGGGAGGATTTAAAAACCGTCCGGGGAGAATACCGTCAAAGCCGATGATCTTGAGATTCGCCGGTACCTTTTTCCCGTTTTTTGCGGCAATACTCATCACGGCGGCGGCGGTAAGATCGCTGGTGGCGAAAACTCCATCGCAATGGGGATGGTTCGTCAAAATACGCCGGATTTCAGTTTCTATATCAAAATCGACAATGACTTCGTCCGGCAGCTCATAACAATGGAAGGAAACACCTGCATCTTTGCATACCGTGATAAACGCCTCGGTACGTTTGTTCGAGAGCATCGGAACCGCCAGACTTCCCGAAATGTGCACCAAGTCCCGGCAGCCCTTGGCGATTAAATGCCGCGCTGCCAGTTCTCCACCCTGCCAGTTGTCACAGCAGACATAAGGAATGGATGGTGACAATTCACGGTCAAGGCTTACCATTGGAAGGTGAAGAGCGGTGTAGTCTTTGGCATCCATGGTATGGCTTCCCATAATAATGCCATCAACCTGGCTGCGCTTGAGCATTTTGATATATTCCCGTTCCTTTTCGCGTTCATGTAGGGAGTTGCAAAGCAGAACCTTGTAGTTCCGTTCCCAAGCAAACCCCTCCACATAGCGGGCAACTTCCCCAAAAAAGGGATGTGCCACCGAAGGCACGATAAGCCCGATAAGATAGGATTTGCGTTTTTGGAGTGACCGGGCTAAATCGTTGGGATGATAATCCAATTCTTCCATAGCCGCCGCGACTTTTCGTTTTAGAGCATCACTCAAATAACCCCGGTTATTGAAAACCCGTGAAACTGTGGCAATGGAAACACCGGCTTTTTCGGCTACGTCTTTTATCGTGGGCATGGTATACCGCCTAAGCTATTCTACACAATAATAGTACGAATGGAAACATCCATTTTTGCAGCCCTGCCGGATACACTTATCCCCTCCGAATCTTTCAGTGTTGGGTAGACCCGTCCGGTAATCGCTTCCCTGCCGTTGATAAAAATTTCGATAATAGAGTGATCAAGAAATATCCGCAGATCAAGTTCGCTTCCGGTTCCGGAAACATCAGCCCGCTGAAAGTCTTTGGCCGGTTCCTCGGCCAGGGTAGAGAGACGCTTTTCCAATGTTACCTGCTTTGCGGTAGCGCAGTACCGGATGCAGGTACGTTCCCTGCCACAGGGAGACTGGTATACATTCAGGGAAAAATCATCACCGGGAATGCAGCAGGCTTTTAATCGAATCTCCAACTCCCGGCCCTGGGTTTTGAATTTTCGTTCCCCGCCACTCAGGGAAAGGTTTTCTTGTTCCGATGAGGTGGAAAACAGGGATTCCGTTTCCGAAACAGGTTTTTGCAGCAGTCTGCCATTAGGGTCAAGAGAAAGTTCGCGGGGAAGTGACAAGGCTCCGCAGTAACCAGAGACGGGGAAACCGTTCCGTGCCGCTTCCGGTATCCAGCCCCAGGTGATATATCGTTTTGACGGATCGTTCAGCAGGGTGTTAGGGGCATAGAACCCCATCCGTCCGCTGTAGTCCATAATACCCGACTGTTCAACCTCAAAGCGCCCCGATGAATTAATGAACCCTGAATGCCAAACTACATCGGCGCCGGGAGAATAAAAAAGAAGGGCCCGTTCTCCGAAGATAAGGCAGTTGGGGCACTCAAGAAAAGGATAGTCCTTGTCTTCAAATAGGATTCCCTGGTAATTCCAGTCATGTAAATTAATCGAACAATAGCGGGTTATACAGCCGTATCCTCTACGGCTTCCTCCCAAGATAAGATTCCAAAGTTCTTTTCCTTTCCAAATAAAAGGGTCCCGCCATTCAAGAATTTCTTCATCGTGAATAGCGCCGGTGAGAATCGGCTCTTGGGCTTGCCGCCAGATTTTTCCTTCGGTACTTCGGGCCAAACGCTGAACCGCCCCGTACCGGTAATTCTGTTCTCCCTCGCCTATACTGGTATAGAGAATCGCCGGAACATCATTAACGGAGTCAGTCCCACCGGGGACAGCGCAGCCGGAAAAGCAATGCTTTTCCCCCAGTTCAGGGGAAGGAGTAAGGGCGATGGGCTGGTGTTCCCAATGCAGCATATCTTTGCTTCGAGCATGGCCCCAGTGAATATTTCCCCAGGTATCCCCCAAGGGGTTGTGCTGGTAAAACATGTGATAATAGCCTTTGTAAAATATGGGACCGTTAGGATCGTTCATCCAGCCGGAGGGGGGCATAAAATGGTATGCGGGGCGGTGCATGTCCATTGTGTTAACCATTTGCATTCTCTTCGATATTTTTATTTCCGATCACACAAGCTTCCAGATGCGCAAGAGTTATTTCCCCTTCAATGTGATCCCCGGTGTTCCGGCAGTTTCCAAGCCAAATAAAACCCGGTTTGACAGGAAGTTTTTGGGTTTTTGGGGAAAAGTTACAGAGAACCTGAACCTGCTCACCCTCATATGTCCGTTCATAGGCTATAATGTTTTCATCTTCCGGCAAAAACGGAATAAAATCGCCGTAGACAAAAAGTTTTTGATGGCCTTTTCGCAGGCGAATCATCTTTTTATAGAAAGCCAGAACCGAATCGCAATCCTTGCCTTGAAATTCGGCGTTAATCCTTTTGTAATCGGGGTGAACAGGTAGCCACGGCGTTGCCGTGCTGAATCCGGCATGGGCTGAATCGTTCCAGAGCATAGGCGTACGGGCGTTATCCCGGGAACGGTAGGCAACGAGTTGTAGCGATTCCTTTTCCGGAAGTCCCGCCAGGAGCATCCTCCGGTACTGATCATGGGCGGAAACATCGTCGAATTCATCGATGCTTTTCCACGGATAATTGGTCATGCCCAATTCCTGTCCTTGATAGATAAAAGGAATCCCTTGCAGAAAAAAGTACAAAATTCCTAGCAGGCTTATTCCCTCAAAGGTACGTTCCTTTTCTTCAAGATATTTGTTGGGGCTGCGGTTCTGATCGTGATTTTCAAGATAGGGTGCGCCATATCCATGCTTCTTGATTTCGATCTGGCTTGATAAAATTTTCCCCCGTAACTCTTTATAAGTAAAAAAATGCCGCTTATTATAGGAAAAACCCGGTTCAATATCAATATCTGCATAGGAAAAGTCGAAGATCGTGGAGAAAAAACCTTTTTTACCGATAAATTTCTCAAGGCTTTCCGGCTTTACCCCAGCGGCTTCGGCTACCGTAAACGCCTGCCGGCGTTCGAATACTTCATCCCGCATTTCGGCAAGAAATGTTTCGATACCTGGATACGCGAGGCATGACTTGAGGCAATTTGCCAAGCCGTCCGGACCATCAACGGGTAAATCCGCAAAGCCGGACTCCTTTTTGATGTTACAGATGGCATCTATTCTAAAACCCGCTACTCCCTTATCCAGCCACCAGTAAATCATGTCGTATAATTCACGGCGTAAAGCTGGGGTTTCCCAATTCAAGTCCGGCTGCTCCTTTGCGTACAAGTGAAGATACCAGTGATCCGTACCTTCTATCCGTTCCCAGACGGAACCTCCGAAATAAGAACGCCAGTTATTAGGACGCTCTTTCCCCTGCCGGAAATAATAATAGTCTACATAAGGGTTTTGGGTATCTCCGGAACGAATCGCTTTGGTTGCACTGATAAACCATTCATGCTTGTCCGAACTGTGATTGAGTACCAGATCGAGCAACACCTTTATACGCCGCTTGTCCGCCTCCCGGATTAGGAGATCCAAATCGGCCAGGGTCCCGAATTCGCCGTTGATTTCCCGGTAATCGGAAACATCATAGCCGTTATCGACCATAGGCGAACAACAAACCGGGCATAGCCAGATTGTGTTTATGCCCAGCTCTGTCAGGTAATCAAGTTTTTCGATAATGCCCGGAATGTCCCCGATGCCGTCTCCGTTACTGTCTTTGAAACTGCGGGGATAAATCTGATACACCACGGCGTTATGCCACCACTTTTCTTCGGTCACGCTGTAAGCCTCCGTTTATTATTCACTATTTTCCGGACCCTGCCATCACGCCGCTGATAATTTGCCTTTGTAATAACAGATACAGAACTATAATTGGAATGATGCTCATCACCAGTGCCGCCATGCCAAGGCCGAATTCGGAAGTATAATTTCCGAAAAAGTAAAATGTTGAAAGCGGCAGGGTCCGCTGTTTTTCATTGGTCAGTACCAGCGAAGGGAGAAGATAATCATTCCAAATCCACAACAGATCAAGTATGATGATCGTTGAAGTAATCGGCATAAGATTGGGAAAAACTATTTTTCGGAACACGGAAAAATGGCTGCATCCATCCAGCAGCGCCGCCTCTTCAAGCTCAATGGGAACGCTTTTAATAAAGCCATGGTACATAAAAGTCGCCATAGCCATTCCAAATCCCATGTAGAAGAAGAGAAGCGCCCCGGCATTGTTGAGAATTCCCAGTGTACCGTAGATACTGACCAGCGGAATCATCAGGGTTTGGAAAGGAATGATCATGGAAGCGGTCAGCAGGAGAAACAGCACTTTGTTTATTTTCCATTTCCAGCGGGCCAGAAAATAGGCAAACTGGGAAGAAAAAACCACGATAAGCAGCAACGAAAACGCCGTAATGAATATCGAATTCTTGATGGCGTTCCCATAATGCATAACATTAAAAGCCCGGATATAGTTTTCCAGACCCACAAAGCCCGCAAGTTCCATAGGGTTTTTAAGAATAGCAAGGCGCCCCTTGAAGGAATTGAGCAGAACCATGAGAAAGGGAAAGGTCATGATAAAAAGCATAACCAAGCACAAGATAAACAACAACATCTTTTTGATGTTATTACTGTTTTTGGTCATGATAATGCTTCCACTTCATGTTTTTTCAATAAGACCACCTGCAACAGCGCAAGGCCTGCTACGATGATAAAAAACAGAATTGCTTTTGCCTGCCCCGGACCATAATTGTGCCGCTTGAAGGCTTCGTCGTAAATGTGCATAGCGGCAAGCTGGGTGGAATTATAGGGGCCGCCATGGGTCAGCGACAGGTTGGTATCGAAGGTCATAAAGGCTTTTTGTAGAGTTAAAAATAAACTGATGGTAAATGAGGGTACCATCATCGGAATCTTTATCTTCAATAAAATCTGCCATCCCACGGCGCCGTCAATGAAGGCCGCCTCTGTTATCGACTGGGGAATACTGATAAGCCCGGCGATGTAGACAAGCATCATATACCCGGACATCTGCCAGACCGCCACGATAATGAGCGCCCACAGGGCCTTTTGGGAATCCCCAATCCAGGATTCGGTGAAGAGGTGAATGTTGAGCGTCCTGCCCATATAGACAAAGGCCCGCGAAAAAATAAAGAGCCAGATAAAGCCCAGGATAACGCCGCCTATTAGGTTTGGTGTAAAGAAGGCTGCCCGAAAGCTGTTTTGCCCTTTGACGCCGCTCGTTACCAGAAGTGCCATGCCCAGGGCGATCAGGTTGGTCAGTATCAGCACCCAGACTGTATACTTGAAGGTGATCCCTATGGATGTCCAGAACTGAGGATCGGTGAACGCCTGTATACAGTTTTGCAGACCCACAAATTCAATCGTATTCCGGATTCCGTTCCAGTTGGTAAAGATCACAAAGATGCCAAACAAGAACGGTACCATCACCACCAGGATAAATGTCGTCAGCGGCAGAAAGCCGAAAGACAGGAAAATCTTTAGGCGGTTTTTTACGCCTCTTTCCTCATACATATTATATACCTCTTGGGGATCGTGTGTCCCCCTGAAACAGGATTTGTGTTCCGGCATCTTGCCGGAACACAAGCCGGCCTACTTTACCGATTTCCAGTATGCCTCGAATTCTTCCGCAAGCCCTCTGCGGTCGATCTTTTTGTCAACATACTTTTGAATAGCCGCTCCCATTACCTGGAAACCACCGGCGGGGTAGTACGTGTTCATCCATTCCAGAGTACTGCCTGAAGAAAGATAATCCATCATCTGTTTACTCATGGCATCCGTCGGTTCAATGGAAAAGCCCTGATAGGCGGGGATAAAGTTAAGTTCCTTCACATAGTAATCCTGTCCTTCCGCTGACTCAATGAACCATGAAAGGAAATCCGCCGCCGCCTTCTGTTGTACGTCGCTGTTACCCGATTTATCAATGCACCAGTAACTGGGAACGCCCACGGCGATTCTGCCGGTTCCGTAATCGGCAGGATTGTTACTGACCGGTATCGGAATAAAACGGTAATCTTCTTTCGCCACGTCAACCAGTTGGGGGTATGCCCAGTTGCCCATGAACCACGTGGCAGCGGCTCCCCCGGCCAGATCTATCATGCCATCTTCGTAGACCGGCGACATGGGAGAAGCCGCATGGATATTATATTCCATCAAAATATCCAGAGTATCAACCCATCCATTAAATATGGGGTTGTCGATCAAGCTGACATTACCCATGCGGAGTTCCTGAATAAACTGATGCCTGGCGGCGCGATCGATGTTCTGAGTGGCATATACGGTGTTTGAAAGATGAGCTCCTAAGGACCAGTCCATAGGCGAGAGGGTAAAAGGTCCGATGCCCTTGGCCTTGAGATTTGCAAAAAACTGCCTCAATTCGTCTTGGGTTTTAATTTGTGAAGGATCAAAATTCCCCAGTGCTTTCTGTACCACCGCCGGATTATAAATAATCCCGTATGCCTCGACTGTGGTAGGAACACCGTAGATCCTGCCGTTGATGGTCACAAAATCGGTGGTCCCCTCGCCGGCTTTTTTCGCAAGAGACGTATCGGTCAGATCAAGAAATTTATCTTTAAATTCTCCAAATTCCTGCCCGACCATACTGATCGTGGGGGCATTCCCCGAAGCATACAGGGTCGTCATTTTTTCATAAGCATCCTGCCCGGCCAAGGGGATCATCGTAATATTGATCCCCGTCTTCTTACTGTAATCGGCAAGCATTTTCTCAAACTGGGCCGCAACTTCGGGTTTCCCCATCAAGATGGTGATGGAAACCACGTCATCTTTTGCGCCGGAAGACCTGGAACAGCCGCCGGAAAGACAGACAACCAGTAGACAGGCTGTCAGCACAGTAACGATGGATTTTGACATGGGAAAACGAAAGTTTTTCATATAAACTCCTTGGAATATTGGCGTACCGGGACAGCCGGTCTAAGGCCGCTTTTTCCCGTGTGTAGCTCAGTATAACTTAGGTTTTTGAGTATGTCAATCGTTTACATATTGTTTTTTCAAACAATTTGCGGGCAGAGGCTGCCCGAATAATGGGCAGCCTCCTGCTCGATTAGCTCTTAAATCTCGATAACGATTTTCGTTACTTCTTTTTTGTTTTGAATGTTGGTCGTAATGGCTTCCTGAAGCTGGTCCAGTTTGAAGCGGTGGGAAACCATGTCCCGTACTTTGATCGTGCCGGAACTGATAGCGGACAACGCCGCGGGATAATTGTGGCAATAGCGGAAACTGGTGACGATGCCTGCCTCTTTCATCAAGAGGCCGTTTAAGTCCAGCGCCTGGGTCGGTTCGCCGAACATTCCGATAACCACCATTAT
>JAIRLQ010000350.1 GCA_031259345.1 Treponema sp. | reverse complement strand
AAGTCGCGGGGGTTCCCCCGCAAGTCGCGGGTGTTCCCCCGCAAGTCGCGGGTGCGCCAACGAAGGCCGCGGGGGTTCCCCCGCAAACCGCGGGTGCGCCAACGCAAGTCGCGGGTGTTCCCCCGCAAGTCTCGGGTACGCCAACGCAAGTCGCGGGTGCGCCTCCGCAAACCGCGGGGGAGGCCCCGCAAGTCTCGGGGGGAGCCCCGCAAACCGCGGAAAGGGGGCAGGGCGCGCCCTAAATCAGTTTGTATTCTTTTGCCGCAAGGGTTAAGGCCCTGTTCCAGTAATTTGCGGACAAATACGACTGCCGGGCGGGGGTATCATCTATACGGCTGGCCCGGCGCTGGAGCCGCTTAAAGCCCATGCTCACTGCCGTGCTAATATCAACCTGCGGCGAAGCGGTGTTTTTGAGCACGCTGTAAAAGGCAAAATAATAAAAGGAATCGTTGGGGTCGCCGTCGGGAAGAAGTTCCTCCCGCAGTATCTTACGCATAAGGCTTACGGTTTTTGCCTTTTCTTCCGCCGGGTACTGAAGGCAGCTTAACGCGAGGGAGCGGTACATTAGGGCGAGGCGCTTTAAGTGCGCCGCCCGCGGTTCAAGCAGATACTCGCACTGGGAAAAGCCGCTTTGCCAGTCGGCCTGCTCGATAAAGGTAAAGGCGCCGCCCGCTTCGGCGGATTTTTTTAGCAAGTCCCCGGCTAGGTCCAGCGTTTCCTTAAAGCTGCCGGACAGAAAGGCGGCTTCGGCCATAAACGCAAGGGCGTCGGCGTTGGGGTTTTTGGGCTGTTCGGCGGCCCAATTCCTGCCGGACAAGCCCGACGCGAAAAACCGGGAGCGGTACGCCCAGGCTTCGAGGGTTTGTCTTTTTGGGGAGGGCTTTTCATCTTCGTTTTTAAGAAGCGAGGAAAAGAGTTCCAGCGCCTTTCCGTAGGCGCCGGTTTCAAAAAGGATGCGCCCCCGTATAAAGCGGGCTTTTTCGGCCCAGGGGGCGCGGGTAAACCAGGCGGCGGCTTTTTCCGCGTTATACGCAAAGCGTTCGGCTTTTGCCAGGTTGCCGTAAAGGTAGTTGATGCACGCGGCAAAGTAAAGGGATTTAATCTGTTCCTGGGTTTCGTCGTTTTTTTGATAGCTTGTTTCGACGGGGGCGCTTTGGTCTATCGCAAAGTTGATGTATTCTATGGCGTCCACAAAATGGCCGTTAAAGAGCCGCCACAGGGCAAAGAGTCTGTATGCAGGAACGGAGGGGTCTTTTACGTTCTGGTTAAGCAGCATGGCGCGGCTTAGCGCTTCTTCGGCAAAGGCGGTATCCTTGACGCTTAAAAAAATGCAGGCAAGGTTGGCGTGTACTTGCGCCTTAAAGCCCGGAAAGACGGAGGGGGGCAGTTCGGGGGGCGGCTTGTCCTGAAAGCTTTGTATTTCCTTTTCGCTGCCGTTAACCAGGGCGTTCTGGCTTTGGTAAATCCAGGTAAGAAGCCCGGCTCTTCCGTTCCGGGCCGTACCGGCGGGGGCGCCGGGCCAGGCGTTTTTCTCTATAGCCTTTGCAATGCCCGCGCAGGTTCCTTTTATCACATCTACCCTAAGGGCGCGAAGGACAAGGGCATCGTCGATCCTGCCTCCCAGTTCCGCCAGCTTGTCCAAAAAGCCAAAGGAAGGGTTTAGGCCGCCCGAATTCACCCACGAGAGGAGGCGGCTCCTAAGCATGCCGCGGATTTTTTCGACTCCCTCTCCCAGGATTTTTTCGGCCCTGGAATAAAAGTCCGGGATGAGGGGGCGGGGGTCCTGGGCTGTATCAATAAACCCCAGTTCTTTAAGCATAACGAGCGCCTTTTCCGGGGTTTTGCGGCTTAAGCCTTCTTCTTCAAAAAGGCGGGGGAAAAGCCAGGGGGGGAAAAACTTGCCAAAAAGCGCGAAACAATAGGCGGCTTCCCAAAGCGGCGCGGGCATATTGATTTTTCCCCCGGCGGGAAAGTCTTCGGGGGCAAATTTTAAAATCCTGGGGAAAATGCCTGCCCAATCATGTATGATGTTCTGGGGAACTTCGCCGCCCTGGATAGGGCTTGTTCCAAAAACCAATACCTCGTCTTTGCTGTCCAGGGAATTAAAGGCTTCCCTAAAAAGGGCGGCTGTTTCGTCACGGGCGCCGGAAAGATCTTCCAGGATAAGGATTGGCTTTATACCGCTTGTTCCGTTGGGCCGGGGGTTCGCGTTTTGGGAATGGCTTGCTTTTATATAAGATTCCAGGAGGATTTTTAAAAACAGGCGGGTTTCTTCTTTTATAGAAGGAAAGAGCTTTCCGGACAGGCGTTCCCTAAAAAGAAAATCCCCTAAAGAATAAAGATCGTCCAAAGTTTCGCGGGGTATCTTTCCGCTCAAAAAACTCCTTAGGGCAGGGCTAAGGGCATCGGTAAAAACAGCACAGCCCTTACAGCCCGATCCAAAACGAAACACCAGCGCGGGGGCATCCCCAAGAAAAGGGGCGCAGTAGTGGTAAATCCCGTCCCGCTTCCCGATAAAGCGAAGCCCGGTCAAAAGCGTGTTTTTTCCGCTGTTCTGGGACAGGGCGCGGCTTATTTTTTCCCGGTAGGGGAAAAGAAGCTCCGCGGGCCGTGAAGGGGATTTAAAATTTTTTAATTCCCCAAAGCCTTTAAAGAGGGTTTCAAAGTTAAGAAATGGTTCCAGCTCTTTAAGCAAATCCCCTTCGCACCAAATGCCCGAACAGCGGGATACGGCGCTTCCGGAAAGCATGCGGCAGAGCTGTTCGCTTTCGGCGGGCTGGATATTCCGTCCCACAACCAGGGCATGGCCCGCCAAATCCCTGCCGGCTTCTTCAAGATGCTTTTTAAGGGTTTCCAGGAAAATCACCATATCAAGGACAAAAAAACTGCGGGAATCCGGCAAAACCGCGCTTAAAAGCCGCCTCTTTTGGGTGCACTGCCCCCCGGCATTTTCAACCGTGTCGACAAACGCCGATTCAAGGCGGGAAATTAAAACCGGCCTTGTCCGCCTAAGCTGGGTTCTAAAACGCATAAAAAAAAGAATCTGTACCATCGGGTACACTATAGCACAAATTGCTTGTTTGTGTTACTTATATTTGGGGAGCTTCTTATGGATATTTCACGATTTAAAGGCCGATCTCTATTAACGCTGCTGGATTACAGCCCTGAAGAAATCAGGGAATTGCTGGATCTTTCCAAATTGGTTAAGGCCCAGCAAAAACGGGGCGAAATCCGCCACCGCTTTACCGGAAAATCTTTGGCTATGCTCTTTGAAAAGCGTTCCACCCGTACCCGCTGCGCTTTTGAGACTGCCTTTGGCGAAGAAGGGGGCCACCCGGTTTTCCTTTCCACTGCCGACATACAGCTTGGCGTAAAAGAATCAATAGAAGATACTGCCCGCGTGCTGGGGCGTATGTTTAACGCCATAGAATTCCGGGGTTTTAAACAAAGTACCGTTCAAACCCTGGCGGAGTATTCGGGGGTTCCGGTTTTTAACGGCCTTACAGACGAGTATCATCCTACCCAGGTTTTGGCGGATATTCTTACAATGGAAGAAAATTTTGGCGATTGCCGGGGCAAAAAGCTCGTGTTTACAGGAGACGGCAGAAACAATGTAGCGCGTTCCCTTATGGTTATCTGCGCAAAACTGGGCATCGACTTTACGGTTATTACCCCTCTCGGCCTGGCTCCGGATCGCGATCTGGTAAAAATCTGCGCCGCCGCAACAGCAGCTTCCGGCGCCAGGATCCTCGTTTCCGACAAGCCCGATGATGTAAAAGGCGCCTGCGCCGTATATACCGATGTCTGGGCGTCCATGGGCGAGGAAGACAAAAAGGCTGAACGGGTACAACTGCTCAAGCCGTACCGGGTAACCCAGGCTTTAATGAACAAAACCGGCGAAAAAGACGCGATTTTTCTCCATTGCCTGCCTGCCATTAAAGGTGAGGAGGTTAATGCCGATGTCATTGACGGCCCCCAAAGCAGGGTATGGGACGAGGCGGAAAACCGCAAACACACGATTAAGGCCCTTATGCTGGCAACAATTAACGGCACCGCGGACTAACCCCATTAGTAACCTATAGACGATTTCAAAAACATTCCGGGGCTCGAATTCCTTATGTGGATTATTGTCAAACAAAATACTATAATTAGTGTCTGTCCACAAAGTCGGTTACTTTGCGGACAGACCTTGCATTTGCTCCCGTTTGTACCAAAACGGTGTGCAAAATGCCTTTTTTAAGGAAGCCTGTCCATAATGTGTCTACATTATGGACAGACTCTAATTATATAACCCGCCCGTAAGGGCAGCCCATTCCGGAAACTAAGGGAGAAGAAGATGTGTGTTTTTACCCGAGCCGTGCATGATCCCCCCGACACGGCAACAGCAAGAAGCGATATACCCGCTCGCTCATGGCGAATAACCGGCAGTCTTTTTGCCGTCTTTGTCTTCCTTTTCGCGGCCTGCGGAAACCCCGCCAATACCACGCAAGACCCCTCCTCTCAACCCCCTATCAACATTGATGATTCCAATCTCGGCAGCCTTGCGGCGCTTCTTGCCGGCCGGGGCGGGAGCAGCGCCAAACCCGTACCGGTAACGGAGAACATACAGCTTAACGCCGAAAACTGGGAGGCCATCCTTACGGCTCTGGCAAGCGCCGGTAAATATGTAAACCTGGACCTTTCCGCCTGTACCCCCTCCCCCTCCGCCTCCGGCAAGGGCCTTAGAAGCGGCGGGACATTTGATCCCCGTTCTAATACTGATAATTCCGGCGCCGCTAAGATCGTTTCCCTGGTCCTGCCCGGTGCGGCAACAAGCATAGTGGATGGTTCCGATACCTTCGGCCCAGACTCCTTGGGCGGCGCCTTCAATTCCTTCGGCCTCCTCAAAAGCGTAAGCGGCGGCGGCATAAAAACCATCGGTTCTATCGCCTTTAGGGGTTGTACCGCTCTGGAAACAGCGGCCTTCCCCCTGGCGGAAGACATTGGCGGCAGCGCCTTCCAAGGTTGTACCGGCCTGAAAACGGTGAACATACCCCGGCTTGTAACTATCGGTCATTCCGCCTTCGTGAGCTGTACCTCCCTTAAAGAAGCGGGCTTCCCGGCGGTAACATCCATCGGCGATTACGCCTTCCGCTTCTCTGCCCTGGAAGAAGCGGACTTCCCCCTGGCGGAAGGCATCGGCAGCAGCTCCTTTCAGGACTGTGATGCCCTTAAAGCGGCGAATTTTCCCCAGGCCGAGCGCATCGGAGACAACGCCTTTAGCGGCTGTACCGCACTGATAACGGCGAATTTCCCTCTGGCAGAGCGCATCAGCAATTCCGCCTTCCGGGACACGGGTGGGATCCCCTTCACCATCACCCTGCCCCAGGCAGCGCCTGAAATAACCCTGTCTACCTGGGCTTCCGATTCGTATGAAAAGACTGTTACAATACGAACGCCTTCAAGCCGGTCGGGCTATGGCGAAACCTGGCAGGCCGCTTTCAAGACCGCTTTCGGCCCCAATGCCGGTATTACCCTGGAATTTGCGGAACTGACGGAGCCGGGCGGCCAGTAAAGGCGCGCCCCGGCCCCGCTATGAATATCATGAAATAACGATAATTTTGAGGAAACATAACCACGGAGATCACAGAGGAAGAG
>JAIRLQ010000332.1 GCA_031259345.1 Treponema sp. | reverse complement strand
GCATCGGTGAGCCAGGCCCTTACGGCAATTGACCGTAACGCCAGGGAACTCCAGCAGATAGGCATTGTCGCTTCTGAGGTTGACGTGGACGCCCTGGTAAAGAACACCTTCTACTCGGTGCCCGGTGTTCCTGATTCGCTGTTTTAACAAGGTATATTTTTAGGCCATTTTTTTGGGCTAAATTCCTATAAATCCGATAGGAATTCTTATAACGAGATGGGCTTGTTCCAAAACCTGGTTTGTTTTGGAACAAGCTCCGGATGGTTCCGAAGTTTTATTTTGGAACCATCCTTACAAAAGGAAGTATAAGCAGGTATGAAAAAGTTATTGGTTTTTGCGGTATTCTTCTGCGCCGCCGCTTCACTGCTCATGGCGGGAGGCGCCACTCAGAATTCGGCTCCCGCTCAGGGGACAGCCTCCGCGCCGGCCGCGTTAAAGCCCTTTAATCTGGGGCATCTCAATTCAACGGCTCATCTTTTGGCCTTTGTGGCCAAGGAGGAAGGCTTTTTTGCCGAAGAGGGGCTGGCCGCGACACTGACTCAGTTTAGCAGCGCC
The DNA here is from genome assembly GCA_031259345.1 of Treponema sp. Taxonomy (GTDB): domain Bacteria; phylum Spirochaetota; class Spirochaetia; order Treponematales; family Breznakiellaceae; genus JAIRLQ01. The sequence continues at coordinate 3,246 of JAIRLQ010000332.1, read as the reverse complement.
GCTGAACTCGCGGCAGGCCTTGAGTCGGGCAAGCTGGACGTGGCTTTCATCGGTTCGGTACCGGCGATAACCTTCCAGGCCACCGGTCACGATCTCACTATTTTTGGCGGCGCCATGACCAATGGTCATGGTTATGTAATTAAAAGCGAGTTGGTTCGACCGGGTTTCAGACAGGGGGACATCAGCATTTTTAAGGGCAGAAACGTGGCCTCGGTAAAAAACAGCGTCCAGGACTACGAACTCCTTGTGCTGCTTAAAAACGCGGGCCTTACGCCGGGGCAGGACGTGAACGTTGTCTACTTTGGCAGCCAGACCGAAGCGTACAACGCCCTTCAGAACAAAGAGATAGACGCCGTATCGGTCTACTCTCCTTACGCTTCCCGGGCGCAGAGTGAAGGTTATACGGTGGTTTATTATTGCAATGAAAAAACCGAATTCCACAACCAGCCTTGCTGCCGCCAGGTGGCGTATACGCCGGCCTTCAAAGCCAATCCAGCCCTTTACCAGGCCGCGGAACGGGCTTTTATCAAAGCCTATAAATTCTCCCAGGAGAACCGCGCAAAGACCATCGACGATGTGAACAAGTACATCCCCCTGGCAAGAGAATTGGTGGAGTACGAGGTATACGGCGGCCACAGCGTTTCGACTCCAGATCCGGACAAGAAGGCGACGGTGGCGTTAAAAGAAGACGTTGTCGCCTTTGGTTATACCACTGATTACAACATCGAGCCTCTCTACAATACCGCCATTTATAAAGCGGCGTTGGATGAACTGCTTAAGGCAAGCCCCGACGATAGGATCTACAAGGATCTTTTGGCTCATTTTAATCAGTACGAATAAAAACCTCCGGGGCGGCCTTGGTTTTCCTCCAAGCGGGGCTGCCCCATTTTTAAGAGGGGATAAACTACGAACATGAACACCAAGATTAAAGTAGAAAATCTGACGGTTCAATATAAAAACGGAAATATGCTGTTTACCGCTTTGGAAAATGTATCTTTTACGGTGAAGGCAGGTCAGTTTGTCAGTATCATAGGTCCGTCCGGCTGCGGCAAGAGCACCCTCCTCAACGTTCTGGGAGGACTGCGCTTCCCTGCGGCAGGGAAGGCCGCCATTGAGGGGGTTCCCATCACCGGACCGGGTACGGACCGCAGCATGGTTTTTCAGCATTATTCCCTTTTCCCCTGGATGACCGCTCTCAACAATGTGGCTTTTGGTATAAAGCAGGCTAAAAAAGATTTGCCCCGGAAGAAACGGTTAAGGAAGGCTGAAATTTTTCTAGAAAAAGTCGGGCTTGATAATTTTATTCATAAATATCCGGACGAGCTTTCGGGGGGCATGAAGCAGCGGGTTGCCATAGCCAGGGCCCTTGCAATGGATACCGGAATACTCCTTTTGGACGAGCCCTTTGGATCTGTAGACGCAAAAAACAGAACCGTTTTGCAGGAACTTCTTCTCCGGCTATGGGAAGGGGGTTCCGGTGATGACACGGTATACCCTGTAGAAGATCCTTTGCCCGGGGGAGAACGCAAAACCGTGATCTTTGTAACCCATGACATTGACGAAGCCATACTTATGTCAGACCGGATTATTATGCTGAGCGGCAGTCCCGGAAAAAATTACCGGGAAATAGATGTTTCCTTCGAGCGCCCCCGGAACCGCGCTTCTCTGGTTCAGACGGCGGAATATACCGTTATGAGGAATGAACTGATTTCTCTTTTCTTTGATGATTTTGGAAACAGTATATGAAGAATGAAAAGATTGCCCCCAAAAGGCGTTATGTAAAAACAGTTCATTTTCTTTTTATTATTTTTATGTTAATTCAGCTTTTGCCTGACAAGGCAAAAAATCACCATCCTCTGTATGCAATTATTTTTATAATTACCTCAGAGTTCCTGTTTCTGGCAGTCTCCATCTTTACCGGAAAAGAAAAATCCTTAAATCTTTTTGCCGATATAATTGGTTTTACGTATATTTTTTTGACACTCTGGACTCTTTTAACCGCGAAATTTAATGTGCTAAAAGCTTCGTTTTTCCCTCCGCCGGGTACGGTGTTTGAACAGGCGGCGCGGGATGGAAGCATAATTATATTAAACATAAGAACCTCTCTGGGTATTGTGGTTCAGGGATACATTATGGCCCTTGTCATCGCCATACCTTTGGGACTTTTTCTGGGATGGAATATACGATCGGGAAATGCGGCTATCTATATTTCAAAATTCCTGGGATCCATACCGCCTGTAGTTTATATACCCTATGGAATTGCCCTGCTGCCTACTTTCCGTTCCGTCTCTGTGATGGTCATTTTTCTCGCTTCCTTTTGGCCGGCCCTGGCGGGAACTATGAGCGGAGCTCTTAATGTGGAACGGCAAATTATAGATTCCGCCAGATCCCTTAATGTAAAAAGGCTGCCCATGCTTTTTCAGATCATACTGCCTGCGTCCCTGCCCCAGATTTTTACAGGCTGTAATCAGGGTTTAACCGTCTCCTTTATTCTGCTGACATCCGCGGAAATGATTGGCGGGCGCAGCGGGCTTGGATATTATGTAAAAAACTTTTCTGATTTTGGGGATTATACCCGGATTATAGCGGGTGTTATTGTCATCGGCATCGTAGTTTCGGTTATCACCTTCCTTTTTAATAAATTACAGGGATATCTTATGCGGTGGCGCAGTTAAAGGAGTTTTTATGAATCAAAAAGAAATTATTACCAGCCTTTTGGACTTAAAAGCAACCCCGAGGCTGCCGGCAACGCTGATGTCGGCAGGGGCCTGGGCCCTCAACTCAAACGGCCTCTCCCTCGAAAAGGCCCTTGCCGCGCCGGCGGAAGAAGTTGCGGAAACTCTCTATAGAGCCTATGACAGCGTCAATTCCGATATTGTATGGGCCATGTCCGGTTACAATAACATCGTCATCGGCGCTCTGGGGGGCAGGATCAAATTCCGTCTCAAAGGAACGCCTGATGTGATTGAAACCCTGGTAAAGGACCCTCATGATGTAGACAATCTTGATATCAATAGAATTAAGGATGATGAAAAGATACGTTTTATTCTTAAGGTGTCATGCCTATTGGCAAAAAAGATAAACGGTGAAAATTATCTTGCCCTGACCCGCTGGGGTCCTTTTACCCTGGCGGGCCTTTTATACGGCGCCGAAAACCTCATGCGGGACATATACAAAAAACCCGGCACGGTGAGGCGTCTCATTGATTTTACCGTTGACCTCTATATTGCCTATGCACAACTGTAC
>JAIRLQ010000326.1 GCA_031259345.1 Treponema sp. | reverse complement strand
TTTTTATTATTTTTTGCTTTTTATTGGTTTTTAGGAAATTCACTATCGAAGCTATGTTGTTTTTGTCCAGCCTGCTTAATACTATTTTTAATTTTTCATCGTCCATTTTATCGCATATTTTTTCCGTCAAGTTTCCCAGATTATCCCACAAATAATCCCATTCGCGTTTTCTTAACTTGTCTTCGTTTATTGAAAATCGTATTGCGGTGTTTATCATCTTGTCAATGTGTTTTATCGAATCTATATCTCCTGAAAAAGAAAGGCCAAACAGTTCCTGTTCTTTGTCAAATCCCTTAAAATGAAATATGCCAGCCGGACTTACCGTCACATTCTTATAAAACCATTTCTTTAATTGATATATTTTTTTGAAATGACGTATGTCATTTTTTTTAACCAAATGGTTTTGTTCACACCATTTTAAATTTAAATAAGCGACTTTATCTATATCGTTTTCTGTCCAGTCGTCCACAAGGGCTTTTGAGACAAATATTTGTCCGCCTCCTGCGTAGGCGATCATTCTTGCCGCATAATTAATGGAAGAACCATATATATCAATATTGTCGTTTTCGACCAGCTTCAACGTGTATTCCCCGGTGTGCAGGGCCATCCGCACGGATATTTTATCATCCGGGTCCCTCCCTTTGTTTATCGTTTCAAATTCCATCTGCGATTCAACGCATGCTTTTACGGCATTTAGAGGATCGCCGAAAACAGCAAGATACGAATCGCCGATGTTTTTTATTATCCGTCCGTTGTTGTTTTTGATTGTTTTTTGCAGTATCTCATTGTGTTTAAGCAGCACGTTTTGATAGTAATTGTTATCGACCAAAAGATTTATTTTGGCCCTTGAATTGATCAGATCGGTAAATAATATGTATCCGGTATTGAGAGTCTTGTATTTTGTTGAATTCATAATGGAATCCAGCGTTTGATTGTATTTTTCCACCGCCTCCCTGTTTTTCTCAGTATACTTTCTTATGAGCAAATGGCTGCCTTCCGCAAAAAGATTGTTGGCGCCAAAAATATGGGAATGGATAAAAAATTCCCGCAGCATTTCATCCGAACACAACATGATCTTTTCGGATACGTCCATGCAATTATTCCTCACGGCTTTTCACGGTTTCGTAGGGCCAGTTCATAATGCCGCCAAAATCGTATATTTGCGTGTAACCCATTTTAGCCAGTTTTCGGGCCGCACCGGCGCTCCTGCGACCGCTGCGGCAGTACACCAGTATCACCGCGTTTTTGTCGGGAAGTTCTGAGTGGGCGCGGGCGCCGATTTCGTAATCCGGTATAAGGCGGGAATCCGGTATGCGCGTTTCCCGGTATTCGGATTCGGTTCGGACATCAAGCAAAATAAAATCCGCCGTTTCCTTCATCATCTGCCGGGCTTCTTCCGGGCCAATTTTATGATAACCGTCATTCTTGCAGGAAGCAAAAAGGCCCCAGAAAAGCATGGAAAAGATATACGCTTTCTTCATGATAAATTCCTCCTCAAAAATTTCTTATATCGGTATGGACAAGGTTTTATATAAAAAGGCTCATGTCGCTTTCTTCGGCGAAGGCAAGCATTGACGCCGCTCCGCTTGTTTTTACGCCGGGGACAAGTTCCTCAATTTTGAGGCCCATCACATCCATGCTCATCGCGCAGGCAACAAGTTCCACCCCGTTATCTATGGCTGACTGCATAAGGGATTCCAGGCTGTCGATGTTTTTGTTCCGCATAACGGAACGAATCATTTTTGCCCCCAGTCCGCCCATGTTCATTCTGGAAAGTCGCAGCTTTTGGGAGCTTCCGGGCATCATCACGGAAAAGAGCCGGGAAATCAAATCTTTGCGGACCCTTACCCGTTCGTTCCGGCGCAGAATATTGAGGCCCCAGAACGTAAAGAACATACTCACCCTGCGGCCCATTGCGGCGGCGGCGTTGGCCATGATAAACGAGGCGATAGCCCTGTCGAGGTCGCCTGAAAAGACGATGAAATTTTTATTGTTTCCCCCGCCGCGTTTTTCTCCGGCCTCACCTTTGATAATACGGGCGGTGCTTATCCCCCCGGCGCTGGAAAGGCCGCCGAAGATATGGCCGGTGCGGCGGCAGAATCCCTCAATGTCGCCGGAAAAGGCCGGATCGGTACTCGTAATGACGATAGTATCGCCGCTTTCCGCCTCTTTCAGGGCCGCTCCCAATTTGACGATGGGGCCGGGGCACTGCAGGCCGCAGGTGTCAAGCTGAATAACGTTTCCTCCCCCGGATGATTCGGGAAGCTGGGTTTCGGGGTTCAGGCTTACGCTTTTGCCGCCGCCCGTTCCATCCCCGCTGTTGTCATCGTTTTTGCCAAAAATCGTGCGGTACAGCCGGTAACCGCCGCTCAGGTTGTAACAGTCAAATCCGTTTTGGGAAAGGATGCGGCAGGCGAGATAGCCCCGCAGACCCACCTGACAGGTAACATAGATTTTTTTCTTTTCCCCGGACGCCTTTCCCGCAAGCTCCCCAAGGCGGCCCCGCAATTCATCAAGAGGAATGTTGATAAAACCCGGAATGGAACCGTTCTCGAATTCCACCCGGCTTCGGGTATCGAGCAGAATGATGCTGCCGTCTTTCGACAGCTTCTCAATATCGTGCCAGTGGAAATTCTTCACTTTGCCCGAAAGAATATTTTCGATGACAAAGCCCGCCATGTTCACCGGGTCTTTGGCGGAAGAATAGGGCGGAGCGTAGCAGAGTTCCAGTTTTGCCAGGTCCGACGCGGTGGCGCCGAAGCGGATCGCCGCGGCGATCACATCACAGCGTTTGTCCACGCCGTCATAGCCCACTATCTGCGCGCCCAGTAT
>JAIRLQ010000205.1 GCA_031259345.1 Treponema sp. | reverse complement strand
AAAGTTCCCTGGCCCTGATGCTCGTCCCCGGTTCCTGTACGCACTGTTCACGGATAAAGTTCCCGATAACGTCCATTTCCCCCCGGTACTCGTCCGTCGCGCTGGTGATTACAGGCGGCGTGTTAAGCCCCTCGGCGGCCCACCGCCCGGCCCCTTCCAAAAGCCAGTTCAGTATCCCGCTTGCCTCATCCTTCAATTTCCGCTCAAGGTATTTATCCTGCCTTTCTTCCGGTATCCGGGTGGTAAAAGGGATCAGCTTGATACGCCGCCAAATTCCATAGTCGGTTCCTTTTATAACCGGCTTATGGTTAGTCGCCATGAATATCTTGAAAGTCGGTGTAAAGTTAAAGAATTCGCCATAGAGGAACCGGGCCGTCATGCGGTCATTCCCGGTTATCTGTTTGAGAAGCGGTTCCGAAAGCCGCCTCCCCTGTTCCGCCTCCGTGGTCGTCACAAACCTTGTCCCCCGGAGCCGGGCTATGTCGTTGGTTATCTGCTCCCCGCTTTTCTTCATAAACGTTTCCGTAGGCGTGGCGATGGCGTAGTCCCCCAGCAGGTTCATTATCGTGTTGAGGAACGTACTCTTGCCGTTGGCCCCTGTCCCGAACAGGATAAACATGGATTGCTCCGAAGTGTCCCCGGTAACGGCCCAGCCCGCCGCCGTCTGGATAAACCGTATTAGTTCGGCGTTGTAGTTCATAATCTCCATGAGGAAATTTTTCCAGATAGGGCAGTCGGCGTCTTTGTCATATTTCACCCGGGCAATCTTGGTGATCAAATCCTCCGCCCGGTGTTCCCTCAAGTTCCCGGTTCGTAAATCAATCGTCCCGTTCTCGACATTGAGCAGCCAGGGGTCGGCGTCCAGGTTATCGGTCTTGACGTTCAGGCCGGGAATCCACGAGGCCACCTCCACAAAGGCTTTGCGCCGCCGCATGGATTCGCTCTGCATGGCGTGTTTCTCGATGTCCTGCCGTTCCCGGTAGTCGGCGGTTTGAAGCAGTTCCCGGTAAATGTCCCGGATCATACGAAGCCCCCGGTCATGGATCAAATACCCCTCGTCCAGTTCCCAATACGCACCGTTCCAGACAAGCCATTTTTTCCACGGGGCGTTGTAGCGGATGTCCGGCCCGTACTTAGCAAACAGACGGAAGGCGTTGGTTGTATCCGTGAACTGGATAAGCCCCTTTTCAAACTGCGCTATCCGCAGATAGACGCTTTCATCTCCAATTGAAAACTGTGTTTTCACCGTTTCTTGCATAGGTTCTCCCTTGTATGTTGGTTTTGGATATGCAGGGAATAACCAGAAGGCATACTTCCCGCAATCCTGAACACAAGATACAGCCGGGGAACCGGGCTTTATATACGAGAAACGTGCAAAATTCGCTTGACATATGGACAAAATCTGCCGTATATTCAAAATGTACCCGCAAGCGCTATTGACGCTTGCCCCCGCCGGGCAGTGTGCCTGGCATTTTTTTTATACCGGGCCGCCAAATCCTCAAAGAGGCGGTCGAAGGAACCACCCCCTATGGCCGGCCTTGATGGGAATCGTAAAACTAGAGTAAGCGTCTACATAGACGGCTTTAATCTCTATCACAGCACCCTCCAGCATACCCACCCGGACTGCCGCTGGCTTAACCTTTGGGAACTGTCCAAACGCCTCATTAACCCCAAACATGAGGAAATTACCGCTGTCTACTATTTTTCGGCCCTGACTACCTGGATACCCGAGCGGGCCAAAAAGCACCTGCTCTATATTCATGCCCTCCGAACCGTGGGAGTACAGGACGTTTTGGGGAAGTTCAACCTTCGGGATCGCAAATGCCCCCTCTGTAAAGGCCGTTATCAGGCTCACGAGGAGAAGAAAACCGACATAAACATCGCCATTACCCTCCTTGCTGATGCGGTAACAGACCAGTTTGATACCGCCCTGATTCTGTCCGGAGACAGCGACTTGGCCCCGGTTACCACCAAACTCAAACAGCTCTGCCCCGGCAAGAAGATCGGCATTATCGTCCCCCAGAACCAGTCCGCTATGAACCTCAAACAACACGCCGATTTCTTCAAGAAAATACAGGACAGGGACTTGAAGAAGTCCCTCCTGCCGGAGCAGGTTACTTATAACGGTAAAGTCATCACCGCCCCGGCGGGCTGGCTGCCCAAGCCGGAACCGGAAGACGGGAAAACCGAATCAACATAAAGCCTTTGGCTTTTTACTGGCAGCAGCCGCAACAGCAAACCTCTTGTTGTGCTTCCCTTCAGTTTTGAGGCTCTGTCGACACCTATTATTTTTGAACCACACAGGACGGCAATAGTCAGCCTTTTTATGAATGTATGATTTTCTGGTGTTAGTATAAAACAGGGTTGACAATATAAATAGCCACTATATGTGGCGTATTGTTTGGCAAAAATGGCATAATTGACACTATATATAGCGTATAAAATAAGAATCAACCCTCTTTGCGACTATCACCGATTTTCTATACATCTTCATCGAATTTATGCTTTACTATACCCTTTGATCTTCTGCCATATTATGATATACTGAGTTGTACTTAGGGCTTATGCGGATAAAAGCTGTAATAAAGCAAAAGGGGAGCGCATTGAAACTTTACCGGGGAACCTTGCGGCTTTATGCCGCCTTAATTGGCGGGCTGCTCCCCCTCGTTCCGAAGTCCTCGGGGCAACCCCTGCGGTCTTCTCCGCTACCCCCACGAGGGGCTAAAATCAGACCGGAGACTTGGTAATAATGTCGGCATCTGTACTTACTGAAGAAATTATTATTGAACGATTCCACGATTTTTTTCGCGAAAAACCATTTATTTTCTTCGGTACAGGAATGTCATGTGCATTAGACAATAGATTCGGTATGGTTGCACTCAAAAATGAACTAGTCTCGGAATTGCCAAAGTATAAATTAAATGCCAATCAAGAAAAAGAATGGCAGTCTGTTGTTTCATCTCTCAATGCTGGAAAAGACTTAGAGAATGCATTAAATGCTGTTACTGAACAGGAATTGCTAAAGATAATAACGACAATAACTTCCAATTTTATTGCTAAATTGGATAAAGAGTATTCTTATAAAATTGCAGAAGGAACACAACAATGGCCGGCTATAAATTTCTTGAAAAGAATTTATAACACTCTTTCTGAGAGCGATTCGGTCATTCATATTCTGACACCAAATTATGATATGCTCTTTGAATATACCTGTGATTCCGCCGGGTTGACATATACCGATGGATTTTGGGGCGGTATTGAAAAGCATAGAGACTGGGATATTATAGAACGAGCTATGCGTGAACCTAAAAAAAGCTCTTATGGGACAAAATTCAGAATCGCCCATAAAACAAATAAACATATCCGCCTCTATAAAGTACATGGTTCATTAAACTACTTTTTTCGCCACCATCGTGTTATTAGAAACGATGCATGGCTATGGGAACCCCCAGAAAATGCTGAAAGGATATTAATAACACCCGGATTATTAAAATACCAAAAGTTACAAGAATACAGAAAAGAATTGCTTCAATCTGCTGACACCGCTATAGAAAAAGAAAGTCGTTTTTTATTTATTGGTTATGGATTTAATGATTCTCATCTTGAAACATATATTAAACGCAAACTCATAGATCAATCGAGTTACGGATTAATAGTAACAAGAGATTTAAACGAGCGTATTATCGCGTTGATTGCAGAAGCGGATAATCTCTGGCTTGTCTGTAAAACAGAAGACGATTGTGGGACGCGTATCTATAACAAACATTATCCTGATTGCTTCCTGCTAAGCGGGAAGAATATTTGGGATATAAAAGAATTTGAAACTTATGTTTTTGGAGGATAATTATGGCTATTTTTACTTTCGATGCATCACACTTGCTTGGAAAAGTTCGTTCTGTTGATACCAAGCGAGTCAACGTTCAAGTTAATTCGGATGAAGATTTACGAAAAGCCCGAGTTGGACAGCTGGTAGCGCTTTCTTTGCCAGGTGCGCTTGAAGAATGGCTAATAGCGATAATTGACAAAGTTGTGAAAACACCAGTCTACGAAGAAAGTACGCCCGATGAAGACGAAGCGTCTGTACCCTTCCCACATGAGAGTGTATTAAACACGGTGCAGCTTACTTTGGTTGGAACTGTAACACTTGACTCAAAAAACGAAATACATTTTTCTCGTTCGCTGATTCAGGTTCCAGAAATCGATAGTAAATGCAATATTTTA
>JAIRLQ010000097.1 GCA_031259345.1 Treponema sp. | reverse complement strand
TGTAAACTTTATCGAATACGAGTCCGATCCGGAAGGCGACTTTGTAACAGTTTGTACTGGTGATCATCAATTGGGCGTTAGCGCTGAATATGTCTGGTTCCGCAATAAATACGCCAATTCCGTTTGCACTTTCCAGATATTTACCAAAATATGCCTTAACGGAAAACTCGTGGATTGTGATATTTTAACAGTAAAGACCGAATACGGCGAAACGATAACCGTACATTTTGACATATCCCGGTTAATGGAGGATCTTCATAATACGGCAAGCGGCAATTCGTAAGCCGGAGCCTTGACGGCTGGGGATACTTGGTACATATTCTAACAGAGGACATAAACAATTACCGGAGGAGTGTGAATAAAATGCCAACAAGGGAAGAAGCAATTGGTTTTGTCGAAGATACGCGGAATTTTTTTTGAAGTGCGAATTTTATGGCGAAAATGAGGACATGCCAAATGAACTTTGGATAGGAAATTATTAATACTGCGCGGTCTCATACCCCGCCAACTATGTGGTGGTAAAAAATTCGCCCTGAAGCTCCCCCGCGAACCGGTGAGCGGGCTCTTGGGTATTACACCCGCGCATTCCAATAAAGGATCATCCATTGATAACGAACAATAGTTACAATTCAGTCGCCTGCGGGGGATAGCGAGCATCGGCGGAATGAAGGGGCTTTTAGCCCCGAAATGAGCCGATTGGGAGCGAAAGGGGGTGGTAACCCCCTTTGTTAAAGCACTGGAGAACAAGAAAAAGTTTTGAAGTTACATTACGACTGAATAGTTACGCACAATAAGATTGTTCCCTAAAAGGCCCAGCCAAAAGCTATCGCGGCGTCAAGGCGGAAGGGGAAGCCGTTATCGCTTGCGGCGGGTATACCGGCGCTTGCAAGTTTGGGCAATGTTACCGCCGAAATCGTGTTTCCAAGGTACAAGCCGGATATTATCGAAGCGTCAACGATAAAATGTCTTCCGATTAACCACCTAAAGCCAAAGCCAATATCGAATGTACCGCCAACGCCGGTATAGGGATCAAAGTTTTCTTTGAATTGATCCAGAGCGCCGGTACTACCGTCAATATCAAAGTTAAACGAAACAATGCCAAAGCCCGCCTGAAGATAGAAAAAATTTATCCACGGGTAAAACCTTCCGTGTATACCCGCATCAACGCTGTTGATTGCCGCTTTAAAACTCTCGGCTTTTATGTTGACCGTAATAAAGGCGAATTCGACGCCTGCCGAAAAACGATCCGTGATCATACGATCATAACCGGCCTTCAAGCCGAATCCCGCAGTTTCCGCAAATGTTCTTTCCATTAATTCAGAAATAAAAGGGGGTAAAAAAAGCGGTGTTAAATCTACTTTGATTTCGTTGGGCGGTTTCCCGGCGGTTTTGGCAAATATGCTTTCCTGCGCCGCCGTGATTTGGAACACAAGAGCGGAGAATACAAACAGTAAACCTATCTTCTTCATAAGCCGCTCCCCATCTGGTTAATTTCAGTATTGAGGTATGTAACCCTGGCATTCCACCACGCCTTCATATCTGAGATCTCAGTTGAATAATCCGGTTTATTCAGCCATTGCCATACAGTAAAATTGGCCCCTTGCGATTTCTCCAGTTCGGCCGCTTTTTCATCAATAAATTGTTCAATGGACCGTATTTCGTTGTAGTTTTCCTTCCAGATTGCTTTATATTTGTTTACAAAAACAGGATCATCAAAAAAGCGTTTAAAGAACGGATGCATCGAAATATGGTAATCGCTGTTTTTAAAATAGATATTGCCGCTGCCGGAATAGCAAAAAGCGCCGTCAAAATCCCACAGGGGCCCTAAGCATATCTTCCCGCCTTTGTCTTTATACATATAGGCGCTTTTGGGGTATGACAATTCGGAGTTTCCGACGGCTTCATTAACGATAAGAAATTTGACAAAGGTGTCTATATCTATTAAATCGCGGTAGCCGTTTTCCGGAAAATCCTCCGCGAATACAAGGCGGTCCAGTTCGTTAATGCTGTCTTTCACAAAATCATAGCCCGACGGGTCTGTTAAATCCTCGGGGGATTTTATCATGATCGGCAATTGAGAAGAAATTGAAGTAAACTTAGGTTCTTCGTCATAGTAGCTGTCCAGTTCAACCAGAAAACCGTCATCCTCGTCAATGTCAACCCTGCCCTTTCCAACCTGCACCTGTTCGGTTAAGACATAGCTGCCTTCGTACACTCCGTTGAGGATAAGTTCCACATGGACCGCGTGATTGGTATAGGGAAGTTTCATTTTCTCGCCAAGTTTAAACGTAACCGTGTTCATTATCAGGGTTGGGTCCTGGTGATTCGCCAGCAAAACCCAGCTTTTTGCTTTATCATAGCCAAACAGTTTTTGTTTTTCGGGAAATTTTAAGCGGTACGGTTTTTTGGGATACCACCATGTGTTGTTTCCCCTGCCCCGTATTGTGGTAGGCGTTTCTTCCAGGTTATGCTCAGGATTCGGGCCGCCGTTTATGGAAATAACCGCGTCAAGGTAGTTCTCCCTGCTTTCAATGGTTTTATGCCCCGCTGTCTCTATGCGGATTATCGGGAGACCGGTATCAAGAGCAGCCGGATCATAGGGTGCTTTTTCAACCTTCCATATATATTCGGTCCATATATGGTCTGATAACATATCACAGCCGGATATAATACCTATAAAGGCAACTGCAATAACAAGGCCGAAGACCGGATATTTAAACGATAGTTTCATAGTTTTGACTCCTTTTGTTTATGATGTAAGTACCAGATAACAATGAGCCGCAGTCATGCAGCCCGCGAACTCCCCCATTATTAATTGCTTACGGAATGATCGCGTTGAAAATATCACTCCACCGTCCCTTCTGCACCGCGCCGTTTTCCCAGCGTGCCGCGAACCAGAACCGCTTGCCCCGCTGGTCCTCGTCAAAGGTCAGATCCAGCGGGTTGCGGGTGGCAAAGGACGAATGGATAAGATCCTCAATTTTGGCCGGGGCCTTGTCCGCGATTATCCACAGGCATTCGATCCCGTGAACATGCGGCGGCTTACCCCAGCGTTTGGCGGTTTCCGCCCGGAACCGGATCCGTAACGTCCGGGGCGCGGGCATCTGCACTTCCACATAGGGAATCGTAGCGGGCGCGGATTGGGAAGTAGGAATAGTGGCGTAAATCGGAATCCGCAGGCTTTTCCGGCCGCTGTCGGTCATACGGTCGTTGTTCTGCAGATTGTTGCGGACAAAGACCTCCTCCCGTTTAATAAGGATCTTCTTCTTTTCGTTTTTGGCCTGCATATCCAGTTTGGTCCAGGCTGCGGTCACGCATTTTTCGTGCAGGGCCTTGAACTCGTTGTGCAGGGCTTCAAGCCCCGTAATCTGGTCCGTGGGCAGCGCCCATTCGACGGCGTTTTCTTTGGAAACGGCGATAAGGTTGGCGCTCCATTCAACAAAATCCGCTTCCTTTGTGGGAAAGTAACTCACAATAACCTCCTAATTTAAGCCGCGATTAGCGGCGGTTAAATCGAACATGAACGAGAAGCGTTCATAAAATTTCCTGTTTTGGGTATTTTGAACCGCCGTCCAAAAAGGCCGGCGGTTTTTCCCGTGTAAAACGGGGATTGTTCCGGCGGATAGAGGTCTTACCTACTCGGATAAGGGTCTTATTCTGTTGGATAAAGGTTTTATCTGCCCGGATAGCGGTCTTATCCTGTCGAATAGCGTCCTTATTCTGCCGGATAACGGTCTTATTCGGGTGGATAACAGTCTTAGCCTGCCGAATAACGATGTTACTCTGCCGGGCAAGGGTCTTATCTTGTCGTGTAAAGGCCGTAAGCGGATGGTTAGGTCCGGTATCCGGGTAAAAAGAGAGGTTCCGAAGGCGCGGAGAGAATCTATTTC
>JAIRLQ010000039.1 GCA_031259345.1 Treponema sp. | reverse complement strand
CATTTTTACAAACTCAATAATTTTTTTCGGATCGTGCTGTCCGTCCCCGTCCCTGGAGTCCACGCACAGCGGAACCGCGTCAATTCCCCCCAGGTACTTCATGAGCAGGGCTTTGCCTTCCATCACCCCCAGGCCGCCGGCAGGTCCGCAGTCCCCGTCTCCCAAAACTCTTGTTGAATCGGAAACCACCGCCACCGTGTTTCCCCTGCCGGTAAGATCAAAAGAGGCGTCCGGGTTTTCACGAATAACCGTGGAAATTTTCGATACCCCCGGCGTATACCACAGGTTAAACCAGTTAAGCCCAAAGATACCGCAGCGGGGCAGGGTTTGGATCTTGCCGCCGTAGTAACGGTGCAAGGCCAGGGAGAGGTTCTTGAAAAACGCCGTCTTTGCCTGGGCGATCTCTTCCTGTCCGAATTTGGCGGGGAACAGAACCTCAATACTGTCAAGACTCAGGTTTTCAAACGGCATAATCCCTCCGGATGTGCGTATTATCTACAGAATAGACGCTGCCGGGACCTAATGTCCATGACAGTGTTTGTACTTTTTGCCGGAACCGCAGGGACATGGATCGTTACGTCCAACTTTGGGGACAGAACGGACCACGGTAACCGGCGCAACGGTCCCCTCTTCGTACATCCACAGTCCCTCCTGCTTTTTGAAACGGGCCCGTTCACGGTGCAGGTCTTTCAGGCCCTTCCGCTCGTAAGAAGCCTCAAACTCAACAATCCCCTCGGTATCGCCGGGACCGCCCTTTTCCACGGCGATAATTTTAAGCCCCAGCCAGTTTGACTGTTCGCTCCAGGCTTTGGTTTCCCGGCGGTCAATGTCGGTTTTCCCGTTGGACAGGCAGGTATTGATAATATAGTCGATACTGTGAACCGCGTAGGCGGTATAGCGGCTGCGCATCAGCGCCTCCGCGGTGGGCGGATTCTTCGCGCCGGAGATATAGGGGCCGCAGCACTCCTCGTAGGGAAGCCCGGAAAGGCAAGGACAGGTACTCATATCGTTGTTTCTGCCATATTAAAACAGAATTTGCGCCGAATGTAAAGGGGCCTTTCGGTAACATTTTGAAATGAGGCATTTCGGGGGTCGCCCGCCGACAGGCTGCAGTGGGTACCTGAACACGGGGGGAACTATCGCCATTTTATCGACTTTGGAGTAAACTTGTCCGGGCAAACAGGAGGTTCTGCATGAAACGTTATGTGAATGAAAAATCGCTTGTCCTTTTTCAGGGGGATTCCATTACCGACTGCGGCCGGGCACGGGACGATGGAAGCGATCTTGGCGACGGGTACCCCGCCAGGGTCGCGGGGCTTTGGCGGAATCTGTTCCCCGGTTCCGGGGCAGGCTTTTTGAACCGGGGGATTTCGGGGAATAGGGCCAAAGACCTGGTGGCGCGCTACGATGCGGATTTCAGGGCCCTAAAGCCTGACCTGGTTTCCGTTCTTATCGGCATAAACGACACCTGGCGCCGTTACGATTCTGCCGATCCGACCTCAACGGAAGTCTATGAAAAAAATTACCGTACCCTGCTTGAGAATCTGAAGCGGGATCTTCCCCAGGCGGCTATCGTTATCATTGAACCCTTTCTGCTTAACTCCGATCCCGCCAAGGCCCTGTGGCGGGAGGATTTGGATCCCAAGATACAGGCCGTGCGGCGTTTGGCAAAAGAATTCGCCGATGTCTTCATCCCCCTGGACGGTATTTTTGCCCGTTACGCGGTGGAAGGGATACGCGAAGCGGATATGTCCGCCGACGGCGTACACCCAACGCCCAGGGGCCACGGCATCATAGCGGCGGAGTGGCTCAAGGCGCTGGGAATTCTCTAGCAGCCTGTTGCAAGAGGAGACTTGGTACTGTGGATGATAACATCCTTGTTGTGGACGACGAGCGTGAAATTGCTGATTTGGTTGAGTTGTACCTGAAAAATGAGAACTATTCGGTTCGCAAATGCTATACTGCCAAAGAAGCGCTGGAATGTATCGAAAAGACAGATTTTGACCTGGCCATATTGGATATAATGCTTCCCGGCACAAGCGGCCTTGTTATCTGTCAGAAAATACGGGATAAACACACGTATCCAATTATCATGCTGACCGCAAAGGATGCGGAGGTGGATAAGATTACAGGATTAACGCTCGGGGCGGACGATTACATCACAAAGCCCTTTCGTCCGCTGGAACTGGTTGCCCGTGTTAAAGCGCAGTTGCGCCGGTATAAAAAATACAATGGCGTAACGGTACAGAACGGGGATATAATTGTCCATTCCGGCCTCGTCCTTAACATAAATACGCATGAATGTTTTCTGAACGAGCAGGCCTTGTCCCTTACCCCTACCGAGTTTTCGGTTCTTCGGATACTCTGTGAAAGCAGGGGAAATGTGGTAAGTTCCGAACAACTGTTTCACGCAATATGGGGCGACGAATATTTCAGCAAGAGCAATAATACCATCACCGTGCATATTCGGCATCTTCGCGAAAAGATGAACGACACCGCTGACAATCCGAAATATATAAGAACGGTATGGGGAGTTGGGTATAAAATTGAAAAGTAAAAAAACCGGCAAAAAAGACAGAAAAACAGACTACTCCGGAATAAAACGCAAACTTTACCTGTATGTCCTGGTTGCAATACTAATAGCTGTCATTATTGTAGTGTTCTTGCGCTTATTTTTGCAGCAACAGGGAGTTATAGGGGATGGAATTGTAAGTTTTTTGGAAAAGAGTTTTTATTTAAGCCACCAGGACGCGATGATAATATACCACTACGCCATACGGAACAATATGGGAATATTTATATCCATCGCAATTGCTGTCTGTTTTTTCTTTTTATGCCGCATTATAGTTTCTGATTTTATGAGATATTTTGATGAGGTAAACAATGGCATAGACTCGCTTATTCGGGGTGAAGGCAGACAAATTGAACTTTCTGCGGAAATGGCTTTTCTGGAGCAGCGGCTAAACACGTTAAAACAGACACTTGAAAAACGCGAGCAGGACGCAAAACTGGCCGATCAAAGAAAGAACGATGTTGTTATGTATCTGGCGCATGACATTAAAACGCCGCTTACCTCCGTTATCGGTTATTTGAGCCTGCTTGACGAAGCGCCTGACATGCCGGTTGAACAAAAGGCAAAATATGTGCATATCACGCTGGACAAGGCGTACCGGCTTGAACAGCTTATCGACGAATTTTTTGAGATTACACGCTATAACCTTCAAACGGTTACGCTTATGAAAAAGAATATCGACCTTTACTATATGCTGGTACAAATTGCCGACGAATTTTATCCGCTGCTTGCCGCAGGCGGCAAACGGGCGGTTATTCACGCTTCCGAAGATTTGGGCGTTTACGCCGATCCTGACAAGCTTGCGCGGGTTTTTTCCAATATTTTGAAGAATGCCGCCGCATACAGCAAAGATAACAGTGTTATTGACATAACGGCCGGTCTCTCCGGGGACACAGTGTCTGTCTCATTCAAAAATGCCGGGAGTATCCCCAAAGACAAGCTCGCGTCCGTGTTTGAAAAGTTCTTCAGGCTGGACGATGCCCGTTCTTCCGATACGGGCGGCGCGGGTCTTGGCCTGGCGATTGCCAAAGAAATTGTTGTTCAGCATGGTGGGCAAATTTTTGCCGAAAGCGACAATGATTACACAACATTTACGGTAGAGCTTCCCTACCCTCCTGCCGCCCAAATCATTTCCTGAAAGCCTCTTGCACTTGTAGATTTTTCACGCAAAACACGGCAATTTCTTAGGAAAATCTCAAGATCATTTTTATTTTATCTTAATAAATTTTCAACCTGATATTAAGAGACGGCCCGCTCCTGCGCGCTAAACTTATGGCGTACGAACGGATTTTTCACCACAGGGGGCATGCGCTGGATATATGAGCAGAAAAAGATTGGGAATTACAATTTATGGCTGCGGACATGATGAGGCCGTTCTGTTCCGGAAGATGGCGCCCCGGTTTGGCGTTATACCGGCGATCACAGATGCGGCGGTATCTGAAGCCAATATCGGGCTGGCATGCGGAAACCGGTGTATCAGTGTTGATCATAAAACCAAAATCACAAATTCCGTTCTTTTTGAACTCAGTCAGGCCGGAGTAATGTATATCTCCACAAGAAGCATAGGGTATGACCATATCAATATAACATGCGCCAAAAACCTTGGTATTTCTGTTGAGAATGTCGTTTATTCGCCCGACAGTGTGGCCGATTACACATTGATGCTGATGTTGATGATACTGCGAAACGCAAAATCAATTATCAGCCGTGCAGACGTTCATGATTTTAGATTACATGATACACGCGGAAAAGAATTACGCGATATGACCGTTGGGATAATCGGAACGGGACGCATTGGCACAGCGGTTATGGACAGGCTGCGGGGTTTTGGCTGCCGTGTATTGGCCCTGGACCATTGTCCCAAAACTTTTATCAATTATGTTCCTCTTGATGAATTGTTGGGGCAGAGCGACATTGTAACACTCCATGTACCGCTTAACGCTGATACACACCATCTTATCAACCGTCAGCGCATTGGGCAGATGAAGCACGGCGCATGTATTATCAATACCGGACGCGGTTCACTTCTTGATACCGAAGCTCTTGTTCCGGCCCTGGAAAGCGGTAAAATAGGCGGCGCGGCGCTGGATGTTCTTGAAGGAGAGGAAGGCGTTTTCTACTTTGACCACAGAAAAAAACCCATTGAAAACAAGCTGCTGTTGCAGTTGCAGAAATTACCAAATGTGCTTATCAGTCCGCACGCCGCCTATCATACAGAACACGCACTGGGTGAAATTGTTGAAAACACCATTGTCAATTGTCTGAAATTTGAAAGGAGAAAACAGTATGGATAGCAGGTTGAAAATTGCCATTTTATTCGGGGGCTGTTGTGAAGAACATCCTGTCTCCGTTAAATCCGCACAAGAGGTCGCAAAAAACCTTAACATTGAAAAGTATGAACCGTTTTACGTCGGAATTACGCGGAACGGTGTCTGGAAACTCTGCCAATACCCTGACACAGATTGGGAAAACGGCAACTGCCGTCCGGCCATACTGTCGCCGGACAGAAGTGTACACGGATTACTTGTTCAGGAACAGGGACAGTACAAAACGATCCGTTTGGATATGGTGTTTCCCGTTCTGCATGGCAAACTCGGCGAAGACGGCGCAATGCAGGGTTTGTTGGAACTTTCCGGTATCCCCTATGCAGGCTGCGATGTTCAAAGTTCTGCCTTGTGTATGGACAAATCCCTTGCCTATATTGTCGCCGCAAACGCGGGAATTGCCACGCCAAATTTCCGCACGGTTAGGGCGGACAGGAATATTGATGCCGGTCAGTTTATTTATCCTGTTTTTGTGAAGCCTGCCCGTTCCGGTTCATCTTTTGGCGTCAGCAAGGTATGTCGAAAAGAAGAACTGCCGGATGCAGTGGAAACCGCAGGGCAGTATGACTTGAAAGTGTTGATTGAAGAGGCTGTCGCCGGCAGCGAGGTAGGATGCGCGATATTGGGGAATGATACGGATTTGATTACAGGCGAGGTAGATCAAATTTGTCTGTTACATGGTTTTTTCAGAATCCATCAGGAGAACAGGCCTGAAAATGGTTCTGAAAACTCCAGGGTAATCGTTCCCGCCGGCATTTCGGCAGAAAAGCGCATGCTTGTTCAGGAGACAGCAAAAGCCGTGTATCGTGCCCTGGGATGCCGGGGACTTGCACGGGTTGATATGTTCCTGAAGGAAGACGGGAACGTAATACTGAACGAAGTTAATACCTTGCCCGGTATGACTTCGTACAGTCGTTATCCGGGAATGATGGCGGCCGCAGGCTTATCGTTTGCCGAAGTGATCGACCGGATTGTGTGCCTGACAATGAAAGGAGAAAAACGATGAAAAATGATTTTGTCTTTGTGGATGAGCTTGTACCAGGAATACGCTGGGATGCCAAATACGCTACATGGGACAATTTTACCGGCAAACCGGTAGATGGATACACAGTAAATCGAATTATCGGCACAAGGGCTTTGTGCGCAGCTCTGGAAAAGGCACGGGAAAACGCCGCCTCCTTTGGTTTTGGCCTTCTTCTTTGGGATGCCTATCGCCCTCAATGCGCCGTTGATTGTTTTCTGCGCTGGTCAAAACAGCCGGAAGACGGCCGGACAAAACTGAAACACTATCCGAACATTGACAGATCCGAGATAGTTGAAAAAGGATATGTGGCCGCCAGGTCAAGCCACAGCCGGGGCGGCGCAATTGATTTAACGCTTTATCATTTGGCTGCCGGTACGCTTGTTCCAATGGGCGGCGACTTTGATTTGATGGATTCGGTTTCACATCATGGAGCAAAAGGAATTACGCAGGCCGAAGCTAAAAACCGTCAATGCCTTTGTTCCATCATGGAAGCCTGCGGTTTTATTTCATACGATTGTGAGTGGTGGCATTATATGCTAAAACACGAACCTTATCCTGACACGTATTTTGATTTTTCCATGCCGCCGGTGTTCAAAGGCCCCGGCAGGCAGGTCCGGTAACTGGAGTTTGTCCATAATGTAGACACATTATGGACAAACTCTAACTATGGAGCAGGGGAATGTGTCAGACCGGCTGTGCGGACGGTTACCGTTGTTACAGAATCTCTTTCAGCACGCAAATATCCGCAGGAATACTGCGGCTTAGCGGGCTGCGTTCCATGACTTTTGCCAGTGCGGGGGGGGCCGGGATGGGGCCGGTAAGGGGTTCCACGGTTTCGGCAAATTTTGCGGGGTGGGCGGTGGAGAGAATTCCCAGGGGGCCGGAAACAAGGCCGCGCTCCAGGAGTTTATCCGCCGCGGTCCAGCCCACGCTGCTGTGGGGGTCCAAAACGTAACCGGCCAGGGCGTGAACCGCGCGGATGGTATCGCGGGTTTCGTCGTCGGTAACAAAGGCGCCCAGAATGAATTCCTTCATGTCCGTCCAGGACAGATGGGCGGCCATGCGCTCAAAATTACTGGGGGTCCCTACGTCCATGGCGTTGGAGATGGTGGCCTGCGAGGGGCGGGCACGG
>JAIRLQ010000493.1 GCA_031259345.1 Treponema sp. | reverse complement strand
AAACTTCAGCTTTTGGGAAAGCCTCATTAACACACAATTTATTGACAACTTTTAAGGTTTTTCTTAAACTGGTATAAGAGTTACAATTAAGAGGAGTAAACTATGAACAAAAAAGCTTTATTCGGTTTGGCCTGTCTGGCGCTTATCGGCGCCCTTGCCTTTATAGGATGCGATTCCGGCGGAGGCGGAACAGACCCATCGCCCAGCGCGGCCCATATAGCAGGTACGTGGAAATTAACCGCCACCGAGCCAACAGCGCAGTTTGCTGAACAGGAACTTAGTATCACTGCCCAGGGCTTTTCTTTTGAAGGCAGGATCAACGCCGCCGGTATAGAATTGGATACCCCACCAGCCCCTTCAACTGATAGTCCTTTAGAGACCGCAATCAGGGGAATTGTAAGCCAAATACCTATTGTAATAGTTAACGGCACCTTTAAGGATATGGGAAATGATATTTACAAGGCAAATGTTACTTCCGGCGCACTCTTTGATTTGGAGGGTAGTAAAGACGAACCCGGTTTTATCGCGGCGTACGGAGCATATCTTGCTTCACTTGGTTCGCCCACTACTTTACCACAACCTGACCCGGACGACTATTACGACGCCTTTGATAAAGACACATTGACGGCATACAGCGACAAGACCGCGGTATTTGCCCTTTCAGACGGCAATCAAACCCTGACAATTACTTCTCCCGATAATCTTCCCGTTATTCCCGGCATTTATACAAAACAGCCCTAAGTAACCTGCGCAGGAATGGGGCTGTCCGGACAAGTGTTTCAAACTTTTTGAAACACTTACTTTTCGGACAGCCCCTATTTTTGGCCCTTTAGGGCTCTACGGGTTTTATATACGGATACTGGTTTGGAAGGCGTTTGCTGTAACGCACGCCCAGGGCCAGCTGGTATTGGTACACAATGTCAAAAGGTTCCATGTCGCGGTTGGTGCCAAAGTTGCCGTTGTCAAAAGACGCAATGCCGTCAATAAAAATTGTCCAGCGCCGGGAAATGGGCAGCTCCATACCCGCAAGGCCGCCTATGCCCATATTAAGATAATTCCAGCGGTCATCATTATGAAACAAAAGATGCAGGCCCGGTGAAAAATTAAAGCTAAGGAAGTGCCACATTTTTAGCTCAAAATCAAT
The DNA here is from genome assembly GCA_031259345.1 of Treponema sp. GTDB lineage: Bacteria > Spirochaetota > Spirochaetia > Treponematales > Breznakiellaceae > JAIRLQ01. Next base: position 1,757 of record JAIRLQ010000493.1, on the reverse strand, counting down.
ACCGGCAAAAAAATCTATCGCAAAATGAAAATAGTTTTGGGGATATTGGGGCATCCTGTTAAAAGAATGAAGCAGGGGGTAATAAAGCGCAAGGCGCACCAGGCTGTTAAAGGGCTCCATGTTTACGGTTTTCATGTTGACGTAAAGGCCGGGCATAAAATACCTGTCCACAAAATTGCTCCGGTCGCTTTTCTTTACAATCTTGGTCAGCCAGGCCGCGCTTATGCCTTCGTTAAAAACTACAAAGGGCTTGTTTATTATAAGCGGGATCCCCGCCCCGGAGTTTTCGGCGGGCGCCGTATTTTCGGCGGCAGCGCCGTCCTGCCCCCAGGCAAAAGAACATATCAATAATAATAAAGCCGCAAATTTTAAGCGCATCGTTTTCAATTATGAACAGCCTCTAATTAGAAATTTTATAAAGGGTAAGATTCAAAGCGCCTTTATCAGACGCCCAATTCAGGTACAGCATATTCCCGCGGATATCCCATTCGGTAACTATCTGTGTGCCATGGACCGTGTCCTTTAGGGTCAGCGCATTCTGCAGCACCGTAAAAGTCCCCGAATAGTTTTGGGCAACCGTGTCCCCGGGCCTCTTTATGGACGCGTTAAATTTACCGTTATCGCCAAAATTGATGGTGTTGCCCAGATTATCGGCCCATATCCCATAGAGAGGCAAAGGCTCGGTGCACGCGGCGGCAAACAAACAAAAGGCGCAGACAGCAAGAAGCGGCACGCATTTTTTCTTTATTGGCATATTTCCCCCTTAGTTTCCCAATGTATAACTAACCTGTTGCCAGGAGGCTTCGCTTGGATCATCCATAGCTTCAAAACCTTCGCGCTTTACGCCGTACCAGCCCGAGCCGGGTTTGCTAAAAACAATCCTGACATTATCGTACCAAACCTTTCCCGGATACATTCCGGTAACTGTTACCGTACCGTGCATTTTTCCCGACGTAAGGCCGGACGTGGTATCCGTATTGCCGTTAAGCAGGAAGTAAGGCCCCAAAGAAGTATCGGCATCATCTATATTAAAATCGGAATAATTTGTGTAAAGCATTTCTACTTCGGCAGACATTTCAACCCGGACAGCATTGAAATAGAGAGAGCCGCTCAGTTCGCCGTATATTGTTTCTTTTCCAAGTTTGTCAAACGGGCTCGTCGCGTGCATAAGGGTAAGTTTTGACTGCGAAAACATGACGGTTTTATTGTATTCAAGAAAATACCGTTCGGGGGTTAGGGCGCCATAGCCTGCTTTGGCTTCACTGTATATTGAACCTTCGCCTTCGTAGTTTTGGGCCAGCACCTTATAGTAACAATACGCTCCCGCCGGAATAGTATCGTCGCTGTCAAGATAGCTAAAAAGCGGCTCTTCGCCGGCCTGAACCGGCTCGCGGTTAAGCCTGCGGTAAAGTCCGTTTTTAGATAAAGCCCGGTAAACATAATAAAACGCCGGGCTTTCCGCTGCCGGTTTTTCCCAGCTAATCAGCGTGGGATACACGCCAAGGCTGTTGGCGCTTTCACCAAGCAGCTCTTCCGCAAAAACAGCCCCTTCATAAAATCCGGCTTTGGTGGTTTTAAGATTTTGCGCCGGCGAAGACAAAGGCGGGGAAATAATGGCGCTGTACGCGCTTTCTTCGCTATTGGCAGTGTTTACCGTTGTAATCCTGTAAAACGGTGCGGGCAAAAGTTCATCTTGAATCGTATAGCTTAAAAGACCGCTTTCGGCGTCGGGCGCGGGGTTGGAAAGAGTACCAACA
>JAIRLQ010000305.1 GCA_031259345.1 Treponema sp. | reverse complement strand
GATCTTTACGGCGCGGACTTTTCCTACCCCCTGGGAGTTACTTACGCAAAAGGAAGCTATATCCCCAAACTGTTTGAAGTCCGCCAAACAAGGCTTAAAAGCCTTGAAACCCAGCACTCGGCTTTTCTTTTAAGGACCCCTTCGGAAAAGAAAACCCTGGGAAATTCCTGGTATTATGAAACAAAAGCCCTTTCTTTTTACCGCAATAATATCGAAAAGCTGGCGGCCTCCCTGGGCGTCCAACTGCGTCCGGCCCCCGGCATGGGGGCGCCCATCAATATTCCCCGGCACGAAAATGGGGCGGTAAATTTATTTTTCAGGGACAAGGGCCCCGCGCCCCCGGGCATAGCGCCGCGCGGCCCGGCTGAAGAAAAGGCAGCCATGTTTCTTGAAAGCTACGCGAAAAAAATTAGCGCCCTGGCTGTTCCAAAAAGCTTTAGCCCGTCCTTTTTTAAAAGCCTTACAGACGATGAAAAAGCGCTCTTCTTTACCCTTCTGCCAATAGCGGCGGCAATTAAAAAAGGGGAAAAGAAATTAAAAGGCGAAGATCTGTTTATAAAAGTAAAAGATTATTGCCTTACTAAAATCAACAACCTCGCCCTGAAGGACGAGGTTGTTGTTCTCAGCAGCTCTATTACTGTTTAAAACTTACAAAAGAGATTGAAGCGTAACCCACAAATGAATCGGGAATTTCCAAACCGGAAACGCTGTTTGGCGCGTCCGCGCTTGTTCTGTAATCAAGGAGCTCTCCCCTGTAGTTGGGCGATTGAGACACAAAGCCCATGGCCCCCAAAACCGCACCGGCGGAACAGGCGGAAAAATCATTCTCCGCCCGGGCAAGGACTTCGTTTTTATCGCCGGAAAGAACCGCCTTAATAAAAGCTGCGTCATTTGTATTTTTTACCCAGTCAAGGGCCTTTTTCCCCTGTCCTTTGGGGGCAAAGCCATAATTGCTCCCATAGTGGGTTAGATCCGTTGATGAGAGGACGGCGATATTTCTGCCAAGACCGGCCACGCGGTCCGCCAATATCTTTCCGGCATCAAAGGACCGCAAATCCTGGGGAAAGCGTACCCAAAGGAGCTTTGCTTTGGGGAAAAAATATTTTACCATTGGAAGCAAAATTTCAACTGTGTTATCCCGGTATTTATCGGGGGCGGAATCAAGCTTCCCCGCAAAATCTTCCCTAAGTTCCCTGTCAATCTCCAGAATCCCCAGGGGTGTCCGCACCCCGTCTTCGGGTGCAAAAAGAAAAGGCGAGGCTTGTGAAAGATGCCCCCCAATAACCGCGATAGTTTCCACAGCCGGATCCAGCGCCGAAACGGAAAGGGCGGCAGGGTATCCTGAGTAAAACCAGCCCGCATGGGGGGCAATGGCGGCTTTTGCCTTTCCATCCATCTTAAAACCCTTCAAAAAACCCTCAATTTGGCTTTTTTCCTGGGGGTACCAGCCCGGAGGAAGCATGGATTCTCGAACATTCATGCTATTATTATAACAGTTAATGGAGAAAAGGTCGAGAAATTCCGATAAATTAAGAAGAATGGATTTGTTCAATAACCCTAATATATTTTAAAGGAAGAATCATGGGTGATTCACGAAAAACGTCGTTAATTTCTTCGATTGTGGCTGCTGTCTGTATTGTGCTGTACGCTACCGCCCTGGCTTACGGCGCCGTAAACATCATCCGCAATGTAAGGGACATGAGGGCTTTATCCGAAGAAGAATGCGGAGCCCTTGTTGACAAAGCGTCCTCGGCGGCAATACTCGGCTTTATGTCCTCAGGCTATCAGGAGTCACTTCGTGATTTTCTTACAGAATCCGGAACCCTTTTGGGGATAATTATATCAAGCCCTTCCGGCGAATATGGTTTTGAAAAAATCCCCGGAAGCGTTATAACATGGAACGATATTTCTCCGCGCTTTAAATCCGCCTTCGGCATCCCGGGGGATCCCTATTTTAGATCCCTTCGCATAGACGGCCTGCGTAATGTTACCATAAAAATCCAATATACGCTTATTGATTATTACCAATTTATACGAACATTAAAAAACACCCTTATAATAATTCTGGCAGTTCTTTCGCTGGCGGTCTTTACCCTGTTAATGGAGATGGCTATTAAAAGGAAAAATTATACTACAGTCCATGCCGCCCCGCGTAAAGCTCAGGCGGCGCCAAAAACAAAGCCCAAAACAACCGGCAAAATTTACAGGGAGCCGGCGGATATTCCGGCTGATGTTCCGCCGGATATTCCGCCGGAAGAACCGTTTATAGATTTTTCTGAACCCGAAATACCCGCGGAAGACGCGGCGGAAATGCCTGAAGAAATGCCTGAGGAAGAAGCGGCGGTAGTTTCATCAAAAAATCCGGCTAAAGAAAAAACAGGCGCCGATCTGCCCACAGGGCTTTATTCAAAGCGGGGCAATGTGGGCTGGGAATCTTATACCAAAGACAGGCTGGCGTCGGAACTTTACCGCTGCGCCGCGTCGGAACAGGATTTGGTTTTTATTGTCATGGAATATTACCGTGATACCATAAGCGATAAAGAATACCGTATGTTTGCGGACCAGGCGGTCTCTTTCTTTGCTTTACGGGATCTAATTTTTGAAAAAGGCAATTCCGGCTTGACTGTCGTGCTTCCCGGTATCGGGGTAGAACAGGGCATAGCAAAATCAGAGGAATTTCATCTTAGGCTTCGGAACAAGATGCCGGATTTTATAAAGACCCCCCAGGATCTTGCCATAGGCTTAAGTTCCCGTTCGGGCAGGCTCCTGGAACCCGCCCGTCTTATGCTTGAAGCCGAATCCGCAATGAACAAGGCGAAAGAAGATCCCGCCTCGCCCATTGTAGCTTTTAAAAGCGACCCCGAAAAATACAGAGACTATCTTAACAAGCATAGTACAAAAGGCTAGTCTTCCGCATCCGGAGCGCTCAAAGAATTTCTGTCTATGAAAATTCTGTTAACCGCCCATTCCGAAAGACTATACACATAAGCGGTATCGCTTAGTTTCGCGTTGCGCGTATTTTCTTCTGTGAGTTCGCCGGCCTTAAGGGTGCGGGACGAACCATTCCCCATTTCAAGGACTATGCTCCCAACGCCAAAGTCCGGATCACCGGGTCCGGCTACAAAGTCCTGCCCTTCACTATCCGCAATTGTCCTGAGCCAGGAAGTTACAGAGCGGGTGTCAACAAGCGACGATGAATTTTCCATAATCCAGCCTGTACCGGAACGGCTTAGCGAAAAAGGCTCGTCTTCCGCTTTAAGGGGGAAAACTTTTATGCGCTGAACCGAGTCTGTCTCCAAATTCGGAAAAAGCCTTAAATCAAACCATGATGCTTTTTCGCTTTCCGTAAAGGCCGTAAAAAGATCCTCTCCGCTTCTTGCTTCGTTAGAGCCCGCCCTGCGAAGGTATACATCGCTGCCGGAAGCGTCACCAAAACCGATAAGAAGATCCAACAGGGGCTGTCCGGCCCCGCCCCGTACCGTGATTCGGGAAGCGCGGTCTTCGACAAGGCCCAGGCGGGGAAGCGCCGCTTCTGAACGGGAACGCAGCGGATATGAAAGCCGCCGGGAAAGCATGTCAAAAAGATCCTCCACCCTGCCATGCTTCACAGGATAATCAAGACCGTCCTGCCTTATTACCCACACGTTGTTTTTACGATTAAGAATAAGCTGTCCTTTAGCGCCTTTAATTTCAAGAACATCGGCCTCGTCCGCAAAAGCGCCGTCCAGCCAGACATAGACGGAATTACGGGCCGCCTGCCTTTCGGGATCAAAAACAAAGCTGCCCGCCAGGACCAAAATCATAACAACTATAAGTAAAGATAAAACAAAAACTTTTTGCC
>JAIRLQ010000268.1 GCA_031259345.1 Treponema sp. | reverse complement strand
GTCAAGAAGTGTATTGGACCTGTTCGACAACCCGGTTAGCTGTCGAACAGGTCTTGTATTTTATGCCGGGAGCTTTATGTATGAAACTGTTCAGATCTTGTGTAACAGCCGCTTTTCTGGCCGCGGCGATCCTTTTCAGCTTTTCCTGCAAAGCCGGGGAAGAGCCCGCTTTGCAGGCGGTGTTTTCCGGGGCCTACGTGTCGCCGGGGCGGCCAATTGAGGATTTTACCGATTACAGGATCGCTTACTATCAGGCGGTTTTGAACGAAGGCGAAGCGGCCGGAACCGTTGCCGAAAGCGATGAAGCTTTTACCATTACGGACTATGGCCCATCCGGCGAGCTTCCTTCAGAGATTAAAAAACCTGCCATATATGTGGTGTTCTCTCAGCCTGTTGTTCCCCTGGCCCGGCTTGGGGAACCCCTTACCGAAGAGGCCGGCCTTTTTACGATAGAGCCGCCTCTTGCGGGGATCTACCGCTGGTATGGGTCGCGGCTTTTATCCTTCCAGCCCGATGCCGAAAACATGCCCCAGCATGAGTATACCGTTACGGTCTCCGACAAAATTCGTTCCCTGGGGGGAAAGTCCCTGGAGGGTATCAAATCTTTCAGGTTTGAAACAGAACGGCTTGAGATACTTGACTGGCAGCTTGGCGCCGGCGGGAATTACTGGATAAGCACCCGGAACGCGGACCCCGTGGATGCCAAATATATCAGCATTTATTTTTCCCATGCCGTAAACCTTGATGAGATTGCCAATTGGCTTGAGATAAGGGCCGCAGGCAGGATTTATCCCTTTACCCTGGATCGCCTGCCAAAGACGGACGAAGGGTACTACAGTAAGCGCTATAGCCCACAGCAGAGCGCCCTTCTTGTGATTAAAGATCCCCTGCCCCTGGATACGGACGTACAGCTTGCGCTGCTTGCGGGGGCCCGCTCGGAACCCGGCTGGATTGGAACCAAAGAAGAAAAAACATTTTCCTTCCATACCCTGATTCCTTTTTCGTTCAATGATGTGTCCGTACGCAGCCGTTCCAATCCCCGAACCGAAGAAGGCGACAGCATTCCCATTGCCCTGGAATTTAGCCAAAAGGTTGATCCCGCAAATCCGGCCTCGTATTTTTCCATCAGCGGCATTCCTCCCCTAAAACAGGAAAATGTCCATATATACGGCAATACGGTGGTGTTGAACCGCCTGCCCCTGGAATACGAAAAGTCTTACAAGGTAACCATATCCGGTAAATTGCAGGATCTTTGGGGGCGGCAGCTTGGGCAGGATCTTACGGTAAATGCCAGTGTAGGGGAGGCCAACAGTTATGTTTATTTCCTGAACAGGGGATCGCGCATGCTGGAAGCGGGTTTTCCGGCGAAAATCGTGTGGGAAACCCAGAATCCTGTTTCCATACTGTCGGGGATTGCCGCCGCCCGTGGGCCTTACGAGCAGCTTCCCTCCGCAAAGCTTAAAGAAACGGATCTTTCCAAACTGCCAAAAAATTCCAAGCGTTTTATGATGGAAGATCTTTCGCCGTATCTGGGGCCCTCCGGACGGGGAAGCGCGGCTATGCGCTGGGAATATCAAACCAGGAATTCCTGGCAGCCGGGACGGATTGATAAAAACAATTCCTGGCTTACCGTGCAGGTAACCGACATTGGCCTTACGGTGCGCTATGCCTACAATATGGTGCTGGTGTGGGCGGCGAGCCTTTCCACAGGCGAGCCCCTCAGGGGCGCGAAGGCTGCGCTTTTGGAAGGCGACAGGGAAATAAAAGAAGTAACAACCGATGCCCAGGGGCTTGGGGTGTTTGAATTTAAAGACGGCGAATTTGCTTCTCTTTTTACCCGTCCGGATCTTTCCGTTAAAAGCGGCGAAGGAGGCGTTAACAGTGTGGGGCGCGGGCTCCGCATACGGGTGAGCGAAGGCGGCGGCGCTGCGGCAGGCGGGGATGAAGTTGAGTTTATTCCCAACGAAAGCCATAACCTCTGGCGTTTCGATATTGAGGCTTTACAGGATCCTTTTACTGTTGAAAAGGCGAGGCCGCTTATCTTCCTTTTTACCGACCGGGGGCTTTACAAGCCCGGTGAAACGGTAACATTCCGGGGCATAGACCGGAACCTGGTTCGCGGGAAATTCGAGGCCTACACCGGGGGCTATACGCTAAAAGCTTCCGCCGGTTTTTATGACGGCCCGGAGCTTGCGAGCCTTGAGGGAAGCACTACTTTGTCAGGCGGTTCTTATGGCTCCTTCACCCTTCCCGAAAACATCGATCCCGGGCAATACACCCTGCGATACACCCGAACGGGTAATGACAGTGACGTTGCCAAAACGATAAGCTTTACAGTTGCCAATTTCCAGCGGCTCCGTTTTGAATCTTCACTTAAGTTTCCGGACGTTCAATTGTTTCAGGGCGACAGGATTACAGGCCGCCTTGACGCATCGTACCTTGCGGGCGGGGCGCTTTCGGGGGCGCCGTATTCGTATTACTGGACCCGGGAAGCTTCCTATTTCAGCCCCGGCAATTCCGATGGCGACTGGAAAAATTGGCGCTCCGGCCAGTATTCGTATGACGGCCGTAATTATATCTCAAGAGGCGAGGGAACTTTGGGGCCCGATGGCAGCGCGGACTTGAGCCAGACAGCCGGAGCGGACGGAGCGGAAGGGGTGCCCTATAATTTCAGGCTGGAAGTTTCCGTGCAGGATGCCGCAAGGCAGGAAGTCTCGGCCAGGGCTTCTGTGCTGGTGCATCCCGCTTCGTTTTATATTGCTTCCCGTCTGGACGCGCGGCAGCTTAAAGAGATTGACAGCAGGGCGGCAACTCCCCAGGACTGGTTCCTGGAAGCCGGCGCTCCCGCATCCCTTAGCTGGGCTTTGGTAAGTCCCGAAGGAAAGCCCTGGGAAAGTGCGGGGGGAGAGGAAATTACCGCCCAGCTTATACGCCATGAATGGAAGCAATCCCGCCAGCAGGGCATCGCGGGCAGGATAAATCTTAACTGGGAAAAAAGCGAAGTTGTCGAAAAAGAAGAACTTATCAAACTTGTATAAGGAATATTTTCCGGGCTGATTAATTTTACTCCCGGCAAAAGCGGTGAATGGGAAATACGCTTACGGGCCCTTGATCCCAAAGGAAGGCCCGCCTTTACCCGTTATAATTTTTATGTTTCCGGCGCGGGCTGGGCTCTTTGGGGTTCTTCCGATAATGACGCCATTAACATTCTGCCTGACAAGACTATGTATGCGCCGGGGGATACGGCGAAGCTTCTGGTTCAGTCGCCTCTGCCAAAGGGCAGCTATCTTTTAACTCTGGAACGTGAAGGCATTGTTTCGCAAAAAATAATTGAACTTGACGGTTCCGCCCGCACAATTGAAATTCCTGTTGAAGAATCTTTTGTGCCCATCATGTACGTCTCCATCGCTTCGTACACAGTGCGAAAAGGCCCGCCCGAAAACAGCTATTACGAGCCGGATCTCGATAAACCCAAGGGGCTTTTTGGGATGGCGCCCCTCTATGTGGATAATGAAAGCCGTCATTACAAAATAGAAATTGAAAACAGCAAAGGGGTTTATGCCCCTGCCGAAGAAGCGGATGTAACATTGAAAGTTACGCTGAATGGCAAACCCGCCCCGGGCGTGGAACTGACTTTTATGGCCGTTGACAGGGGAGTGGTGGATTTAATAGATTACCATGTGCCCGATCCTTTGGCATATTATTATAATCCTGCTAATTTTCCCCTGGGCGTGCGGGGGGCGGACAGCCGATCCCTTTTGATAGATCCTGTTACCTACGCGCTCGCTGATTTGCAGGGCGGTGACGATGAGGACAATTCAAAGCTTGACGAGCGGAAGGATTTTAGGCCTACGGCGGTTTTTGAACCCTACCTTGTAAGCGGCGCCGACGGAACGGTTAGGGTGCAATTCGGGCTGCCCGATAATCTTACCACATACCGCTGTACTGCCGTTGCAGCGGGTATTGACGATTTTGGCATTGCGGAAAACGATCTGCGGGTAAGCGCGCCTTTAACCGCCACAGCGGCGCTTCCGCGTAAACTGCGCTGGCGGGATACAGGGACGGTTTCCCTTATACTGACCAATTTAAAAACCGAAGAAGTTGATGCCGAAGTGTCCCTTGCCATAGAAAAGGACAGTTCAGGCGGCGAAAGCCTTTGGTCTTCGGTGCTGGAACTTGACGGCGAGTCAATGTCAAAAGTAAGGATTCCGCCCGGGGGAACCGTTGAGCTCCCCTTTAGGGTGGCTGCTGTCGGATCGGGTAATGCAAAACTTGTCTTTACCCTTCGTTCGCCGGAAGTGAATGAGCGGATTATTAAAAATTTGTTGGTTGACAGGCCTGTGCTTTACGAGACCGTAACGGTGATGGGAAATCTTGGGCCGGACAGCAAAGGGGGCGCTTCTTTTATTGAAGAAGGGGTCGTTCTGCCTTCGCTTGTTCCGGAAGGAACCGGAAGCCTTTCGGTATCCCTTTCGGCATCCCGCCTTGCCATGCTGAAAGAAGCGGTACGCTACCTTTTGGACTATCCTTACGGCTGTCTTGAACAGCGCAGCGCCCGCTTGCTGCCCCTGGTTGCTTTTGGAGATCATCTTGAGGCTTTTAGCCTGGAAACTCCGGTTAAAGATATCCCTTTGGTAATAAAAAATGAACTTGATGAAATTTCCAAAAGCCAGCTTGCCGACGGCGGCTTTCCCTATTGGCCGGGCGGAAAGTATTCCAGTTCCTATGTAACGCTGAGGGTGGCCCATATTGCGGCCATGGCGAAAGCAAAAGGTTACGATTTGCCCGCGCGTTTTGACAGCAAGAAGCTTTTGGCTTATCTAAGCTATCTTGAAAACCAGCTCTGGTTTACCGCGGATCCATTCCTTAAAGGGTATTCCCTTTGGGTACGGGCAATGTACGGCGAGCGGGCCGGCGCTGAAATTTCGGCGTTTTTAAAACGCGGGGACGAACTTGGAATTTCCGGCTGGAGCTTTGCGGGTCTTGCCGCCCACGAATTGGGCATGAAAGATCTTGCCCTTTCCACCAGGGACAGGGTGAAGCGTTTTATCCGTCCCGGAACCCGGAGCCTGGATCTTGGCGACAGCTATGAGCAGAAGGGAAACTACTGGGGGAGCGATATTGATCGTTATGCCCTTGCCCTTATGCTGTATCAGTCATTAAGCCCCGGTGATGATATGACCACCCGGCTTGCGTCCACCCTGATTGAAAGGCAGCGCCGGGGCGTGTGGACCAATACGGCATCCTCGTTTTGGGCTGTCCTGGCCTTTGGCCGGGTGGCGGACGCCGAAAAAGAAGAAGGCGTGGATTTTGCCGCCAGGGTCAGCCTGGGCGGCGTTTCTCTTAAAGATGTCCCCTTTAAGAGGTACGGCCTTTTGCCCGAAGCCGAAACCTGGCTTTTGTCTGGTTCCCCTGTGGGGGATCTTGAGCAGGATGTTCTCCTTCCCCTGCGAATCGAACGGGAAGGGCCCGCGGGGAGGCTTTATTATACGGCGAGCCTTCGCTACGGCATCCCCACGGAACTGGCAGGCGCCCGCGACGAGGGTATAAGCGTTTTTGCCGAAACCTATGATTCGGACGGGAACAGGATAAACGACGGCAGGCTTGTTCCCGGAAAAACATATACACGAAAGCTGGTGATTTCCACTTCCCGGGACCGGACCTTTATGGCCGTGCGGGCGCCTGTCCCTTCGGGCGCCGAGATTGTAGATGCGGTTTTTGTAACAAGTTCAACCGACAGGGGGGAACAAAAAAATAATAATTATGAAAATAATTATGAAGAAGCGCCGGTTAAATTTGTAATGGATGACGAAGTCCGTTTCCACTGGGATTTGTTCCCTGGGGGCAAAAAAGAAGTGGAATTCCGTTTCCGGGCTGTAATGCCCGGAGTGTATCCTACGCCGCCTGTACAGGCGGAATGTATGTACGAAAGCGAAATTTTTGGCAGAAGCGCCGGGGAACTTATTAGAATTGTTCGATAAACGACCAGGTTATTGAACAATTCTATTCATATTCAAAACAGGGGGAATTAAAATGCACGAAGAATTCCTTAGATTGTGGACGGAACATTCGCAAGAGATACTCGGAGCCGGTAAAAGCCTTCTTACAGCCGTTGTTATCATCATTGGTGGAAGAATACTATTTCTGCTGGTGGATAAACTTATCCTGCGGATCGCCTCGGAGAAGATGAATTTTGACAAAAGCGTTGCGGCTGTTTTACGGGTTGTGCTTAATTACGGGATTGTTATTGTCTGCGCCATCATGGTTTTGGAAAAACTGGGCATTAACACCACAAGCCTTATCGCGATTTTGGGAACCGCGGGAGTTGCCATAGGTCTGGCGTTAAAAGACACTTTGGGCAATATTGCGGCGGGCATTATTCTTTTGTTTCTACGCCCTTTTAAAGTTGGCGACTTTATCGAATTCGGATCCGTTACCGGGGGAGTAAAAGAAATCGGGCTTTTCTCCACAATCCTTGAAACAGGAGACGGTGTTTTTATTTCCGCTCCAAACTCCACTGTGTGGGGGGTTCCGCTTAAAAATTATTCCCGTAACGGGCGCCGGCGTATGGAACTTGCGGTTTCCATACGCTATTCCGACTCTATTGATACAGCCTTTGAAGTGCTTAGGAATATCATTGACGCCGAAAGCCGTTTTTTAAAAGAACCTGTCCCGCAAATTATGGTACAATCCATGGGAGAGTCGTCAATTAATATTATGCTTAGGGCCTGGGCTCCGGGGGATGTGTATTGGCAGATCTATTGGGATCAAATGAAAAATATTAAAGAACAGATAGAAGCTGCCGGGCTTGTCATTCCTTTCCCGCAGAGGGAGATTACAATTACAGGAAATCCGCATATTAATGTTAATGAACCCAAAGTCGAATAAGAGCGAAAAAAAATTTGGCCTCAAAAGGCGCGGACAGCCCGGGCAAAAGCGCGGCATCAAACCCGGAGTTCTTTTGTTTTTATTTTTGGCGCTTTTTGCGGCAACAATTCATTTTGTGTTGGCCCTGTTTCCTTTTCCCGATCTGGATGCTTTTTTAAACCGTCCTTACGGCCTTGTTATTAACGACAGAAATGGCGCGGTACTGCGGGTCCTACCCGCGGCGGACGGAGTTAAACGGGAATGGACCCCTCTGAATGAGATTCCTTCTTCTGTGATTAAGGTTTTTATCCAGGCAGAAGACAGGCGTTTTTATTTTCACCCGGGCGTGGATTTTATTTCTGTCGCGGGCAGCGCATCCCGGAATATAAAGGCCGGGCGCATTGTGTCCGGGGCCTCTACCATCAGCATGCAGCTTGCGCGGCTGGTAAGAAACCACGGCGCCGGCATGAAGGGTAAAATCGCCGAAGCGTTTGACGCCTTGCGCCTGGAGGCAAGGCTTTCCAAAAAAGAGATCCTTGAACTTTGGCTTAACAATATTCCTTTTGGCAGCAATATCGAAGGAGTCGCCGCTATGGCAAGGGCGCGCTTTGGACGCCCTGTTTCCGCACTGGACGATTCCAGGAGCGCTCTTTTGGCGGTGGTTCCCCGGCGGCCCTTTCTTTACGATCCTGCCATAAACCCGGCTTCCGCGGTACGTTCCGCTCTTGCCCTGTCGGAACGCTGCCGCCTTGCCTTAAGCGAAGAAGACCTGCGCGTAGCTGCCATGGAGGCTTCGGTGGAAACCGTGGCGAAAACTTTTAGCGGCAATACAGGATTTGAAAAAGCCCCGTTTCATGCCCCGCACTTTACCGAAAGAGTTGCGGGAATGATTTCCGCTTCTCCGCCTGTTCATTCAATTAACACTACCCTGGATTTAAAACTTCAAAATTATGCCGAAAAACTTTTGGAAAGTGAATTAGCCCTTCTTTCCAACAACCGGGTTTCAAATGGGGCTATACTGGCTATAGACAACGCTACAGGGGATGTGCGGATCTATGTCGGCTCGTCTTCCTGGTTCAATGACGATGCTTCGGGAAAAATCGACGGGGTAAAGGCGCGCGCTCAGCCCGGTTCCTGCCTTAAGCCATTTCTTTACGCGCTTGCTTTGGACAGCGGGTTTACCCCCGCGGATGTGATTCCGGATCTTCCCACGGTTTTTGGATCAAGAGAGGCATACGTCCCTTCAAACTTTAACAGACGCTTTAACGGCCCGGTACGTTTTCGGGTTGCCCTGGCGTCTTCTTTGAATATTCCGGCGGTTTATCTTCTTGAGCGTCTTGGAGTTGGGGCCTTTGAAAATTATTTGGAGAAGCTGGGCTTTGTTTCAATTGCCGAAACCCGGGGAACCCACGGAACCGGCCTTGCGCTGGGAAACGCGGAAGTAAGTC
>JAIRLQ010000238.1 GCA_031259345.1 Treponema sp. | reverse complement strand
CGTACAGGATCCAGCTCTTTTCGCTTTTGGTGAATTTCTCCGATGCCGCTTTCATGTTTCCCTCCATATTAAACTTGTTCCAAAATCAGGCGGCGCGGTCAATGGTATTACCATTTTCCCCTCCTTAAATGCGCCGTCTTCAAACCGTCTGTCCGCACAACTTCCCCCCCTCTCCTCATCGTGCTTCTAGTTATGGATAGTATATCATAAAAATCAACGGGTGACGGTTAAATTTTTCTTAAAAATTGGCAATGTCCAGGGCGATCATCGAAAAGGGAATTTTCGGAGGCTTTGACGGTTCACCAAGCCAGCTTGAAATTTCGCCGGCGAAACTGCCTCCGGTTAAAGCTGAACAGATGAGCTCTATGCTCAACGCCAACCCATAGCCCTTGTAGCCGCCTATGGGGAGGAGACTTCCGGCTTTGGCTTCTTTAGGGTCCGTTGTGGATCTGCCGTCCTTATCCATGGCCCAGCCGGGCGGTATAGGTTTTCCGTTATCCTGCGCCATAGTTACCTTACCCATTGCGGTAACAGTTAATCAATACCGCAGTCTTCTTCATCATGGAAAGCTGTTTTTTTCTAATCATGCCCCTCGTGTTTTCTGTGAGAGGCACATAGATTGAAACAAAGTTGCATTCCTTAATCATATCCTCATAATCCGCATGGAAAATACAGCCCAAAGCCTCAATTCTGCCTTTGGTAAAGTTTATAATTTAACCTTCATTACAATTTTTTTCACTGACTCAGGCCTGTTGTCAATCATGCAGTTTGGCTTGTGCCCGTCTTCGGGAAAGAAAATGGCGGCGGTATCCGGCGTCATGCGAAGCCTGAGAGGAGCGGCAGCATCATGGAATTTAACCACATCGTGTTCTTCATCATAAGGTTCTGATACGTTCAATTTTGAACGGTCTTCGACGTAGACAAACTCTTCGCCGCTTAAGTAAAGCTGAATGTCAACATATTTATCATGTGCCTCAAATTTCCCTTTATCCCAAGCACGGGTATCGTAGTGTTGAATCATCATATACATATTGTCATCAATTTCCACCTTGCCGGGCGGCAGATCTTCTCTGGTGTTTTTCAGCAGATAGTCGATAGCGGCACTCATATTGGCGCTGATGCCTTTGTACCGTTCCAAGCCTTTTTTCGCTGCGAAAATCATAGTCTTCCTCCTAAACGTAACTTTTTCTTAGGATGACGGAGTCATCCGTGTTTTTCAGGAAATGGTGAACATAATAAGGCCAATTACCGCGGCGATTGCGGCTGTTTTTTAGAGCTTTGTACAAGACTAACCTAATCTTGGGATAAATTCAAGGGGCCCAAAAAAGCTATATGGGACGACGCCGAAAAAGTCAGCGCCGATTTTTGCCTTAAAGTGTGCCTTCAGGGGCAGCTTTCTTTTTCCGGCCAGCTTGCGGATTTAGATGCCGCTACCGGAAAAAAAATCAAGAAGGCCGTGGAATTTTACAAACAACATCAGAAGCTTATACAACAGGGCATCCGGGAACAACTGACCCCTATCGCACCCATCACCGACAGAACCGGCTGGTCTGCTTTCTACATTCATAGCAAAGATTGTTCCCAGGGCATTTTTTTTGCCTTCCGTCTTGATACTACAGAAAGCCGCATGCGTTTCCGTCTGCCGCCCGGCGTCGCAGGAGGAAGCTGCCGCCTTACAGATTATGACTGTGGCGAAACAATAAATATCACGGAAAAAGATCTGTACAATGACGGTATTGTTTTGGAAATCCCCGAAAAAAACAGCGGGATCATACTCTATCTTTCAAGGCGCGCCTAAAAGGCCCGACACAATAAGCAGCGCCCCGGGAATTGTAAGCACGCACAAAACCGTAGAAAGAAAAACCAGGGAACTTGCCTCTTCCGGGGCAACGCCAAAAAAAGACGCATACAACGAAGTGTTGGATGCGGCAGGCATGGCGACAAGGAGCATTGCCAAAATTATAACAGGGCCCGGAATGCCAAAAAAATAACAAAAAACGACGGTGATAAACGGCAGAAGCACAAGGCGCACCGCCACAGTTACATAAATACGCCAGCGCCCAAAAATCTGATGCGCATTCGCCTGGGCAAGTGTAATGCCGATTACAAACATGGAAAGGGGCGAAGTAGTATCCGCGGTCATTTTGAACGCCCTGAATACAGGCTCCGGCAGGGAGAGAGAAAACATAAAACAGATAAAGCCCAGGGCGGTGGCAACTATGCTGGGATTAACAAATACCTTCCAGGAAAGGGGCATATTTCCCTTCCCCTCCCTGGAAATTATCCAGGCCCCCACAGAATAGGCGAGAAGGCTAAAAGGTATATTGAAAATCACCGCGTGGAATATATAAGAATGTCCCAGAGCGGCTTCTACCATGGGGTAACCGATAAAACCGCAATTGGAAAAAAGGACGGCGTAACGATGCACCCCCCGTTCCGGGCCTTTTATCCCGAGAAGCCGGGGGTACACGAAGGCAATCAAAAAAAATACAGCGTACAGCCCTGCGGAAACGGCAATTGCCGTACCGGCTTCGGATAAAAGCTGCCGGCTAAAAGGCCGTTGAAAGGAAACAAAAAGCAGCGCCGGCAGGGCAATGTTCAAAAGAAATACCGAAACTTTGGATGCCATTTCCGGCCCCGACACTTTCAGTTTGGCAGAGGCAAAGCCTGCCGCCATCAGCATAAAGAGTACTAGCACATGTGACACTACAGCCATTTTTTAAGGCCTTAAGGCAAAGCGCCTTATCATTGCTATTCTTCCAGAATAAGCAGCGTTTTCGGATCCAGCCTGAGCGCCATTTGCTCGGGATTTACGATATCCCGATCCCGGGAAACCGAAAGGACAATATGATCCTGTTTGGGTTCCATAGCCACAATCACATCAAAGCAGTTCTGGTAACTTTTGATTACCTGGGGAATATTCTGTTTATCAAACCCAGCCTTGCCGGAACCTACGGTACAGCTATACCAAATGGCAAGGTCAAGCTCTTTGGCAAATTCCTTTACCCTGGCAAAACGCTCACCATCGGTTTCGGAAAAAATGTAGCCGTCTACGATAATATAATTAGCCTTAAAACCGCCGTCGCGGATCAGGGCAGTAAGGCTTTTTAAAATCTGATCCGCCGTAAGGCCTTCCTGATTAAACTTCATGAGTACGCGATTTTTGATAATATCGTTTTTAACTTCCTTCTCGTTTTCCAGATTTTTCTTTTTGATAAATTCATCAAAAATATCTTCGTACCAGGCCATGACATAATCGGCATGCTGGGTAAAAGATACATGGATCACCTTTTCTTCCTGAAGCAGCTTGTCCAGGGCAATCTGCACCAGCACCGAAGTTTTACCGATGCCCGAAGGGGACGCTATAAGGCCGAGATCGCCGGATTTAAGCCCTCCATGAATTGAATTCATAAAAATCCGCACCGGACTACGCTGAATTAATTCTTCTTTAACCATGATTCATTCCTCCTATCTTTGTTGTTCTTTGCGGCGTTTTTCTTCGTACTCTTTGATAAGGGTTTCAGATATACTCTGGGGTACTTTTCCGTATTTAAGGAATTCCATGGTGAATTCCGCCTTGCCCTGGGTAAGGGAACGCAGTACGGTAGAATAGCCAAACATTTCGCTCAAAGGAACTTCGGCTTCTACCCGGGAAAAAGTTCCGTCTTCGGTGGAGGCCACAATGATACCCCGCCTTTGATTAACGGAAGCGTAAATATTGCCCTGGAATTCCGTAGGGCCTTCGACAGTAACCTTCATGATAGGTTCGAGGATGCAGGGCTTTGCCTTGCCGTACGCTTCCCGGAATGCGCCCAGGGCCGCAAGCTGGAAAGCTATGTCCGAAGAGTCAACAGGATGGCTCTGACCGTCGTTGATGACGCAGCGTATATTGACAATGGGGAAGCCTATAAGGCTGCCCCGTTTGACGGCCTCTTTAAAGCCCTTGTTACAGGAAGGCACAAACTCCGTCGGTATGGCGCCGCCTTTGATGTTATCCACAAACTCGTAATCGCCCTCGTTCCAAGGCTCCATATAGCCCGCTACGCGGCCATACTGCCCCGAACCGCCGGTTTGCTTTTTGTGGGTATAGTTGAATTCCGAACGGGCTGTAATGGCTTCCCGGTAGGCAACCTGGGGCATACCGGTTTCAACTTCGCACCTGTATTCCCGGCGCATGCGCTCAATGTACACTTCAAGGTGAAGTTCGCCCATACCCTGAATGATGGTCTGGTTTGATTCGGCGTCAACATAGGTACGGAAGGTAGGATCTTCTTTGGTAAAGCGGTTTAAGGCTTTTGCCATTTGGTCGGCGGACTTTTTATCCTTGGGATCAATCGCCAGGGAGATAACCGGCTCGGGCACATACATGGAACTCATGGCATAGTTAAGGCCGCCGCCGCAGAAAGTATCGCCGGAAGCGCACTCTATGCCAAAAAGGGCCACAATGTCGCCCGGGGCGCCTTCGTTGATATCTTCCATGTTATCCGCGTGCATACTTACAAGGCGCCCAACTTTGAACTTTTTGCGGGCCCTGGTGTTTATAAGTTCGTCGCCTTTCTTCAGCGCCCCCTGGTAAATGCGCACATAGGTAAGCTGGCCGTACTGACCATCCTCAAGCTTGAAACCAAGGGCAATCACGGGCTTTTTTTCATCGCAGTCAAGATCCACCTGTTCTTCTTTTTTATCCAGATCCAGGGCAAAGTTTTTGACTTCCGTAGGATTGGGAAGGTAATAATTAACCGCGTCCAGAAGAGTCTGGATGCCCTTGTTTTTGTAGGCCGAACCAACCATAACAGGTACAAACTGTTCCGCCAAAGTACCCTTGCGGATGGCCGCGCGGAGCATATCTTCGGGAATTTCTTCACCCGCAAGAAACTTCTCCGCCAGGGTATCGTCGAAAAGGGAAACGGCATCGATAAGCTCTTCCCGGTATTTTACGGCGTCCGCCTGAAGATGGGCGGGGATTTCCGCATAACGGATATCGGTGCCTTGTCCGCCGTCAAAGTAGATCGCCTTCAGGGTAACAAGATCCACCACCCCTTCAAGCTTGTCTTCAAGGCCGATGGGGATCTGGATCAT
>JAIRLQ010000237.1 GCA_031259345.1 Treponema sp. | reverse complement strand
ATCCCCACATTGAAATTGAATCTGTGGTAGATCCATCGGTGTTAGTTTTGTCTGTGATCAGTAAATATCTGCCTGTGAAGATATTTAAAGACTATAACGATTTATTTGAACAAACAAATCCTGATGCGATTTTTGTTTGCACGCCTCCAAATTTACATTTTCCTATAGTTAAAAAAGCTGCCGAAAAAGGGATTCATGCATTTGTAGAAAAGCCATTCACAACCAAAGCAACTCACGCTTCTGAATTGGCATATCTTTATGATGATAAAAATCTGGTTAATCAGATTGGGTATGTAAACCGGTTTAATGATGTATTTATCAAGACGAAAGAATTGGTGGAAAATGGTGTTATTGGCAACATAATCAGGTTTAAATCGGAAATGTTTAGCTGTACTGTCACCGAATCGGATAAAGAATCGTCTGGATGGCGTTCTTCCCGTGAAAATGGTGGAGGCGCAGTTTTTGAGATGGCATCCCATGCTATAGATATGGTTAATTTTTTGCTTGGTAAACCTGATAAAATAGTTGGTTCCTCACTTAATCATATCTATTCTAAAAACGTGGAAGATTTCGCCTCCACAACTTTCCTCTATCGGAATGGCATGAGTGGAACCATATACATTAATTGGTGTGATTCCAGTTATCGAAAGCCAGTCAACAAGATTGAACTATTTGGAAAAGATGGACGTATTTTAGCGGATCAATATTCATTAAAATGATGCAAATGCTCATTGATGTAGAGATGAAAATGTATAAGGATTTACCTGTCAAGGCAATATTTTTACAGAATATTATTACCGATCTCATGTTGGGATACGCGGTAAAAGAGATATTTTATGAATACTGTGAATATATACGGAAAAAATACAAGGTATTACCTGGTTTTATTACCCAGAATATGCCATATCTCATACAGAAACTCAAGCAATGGGGTATTCCTGAAGTGGTTATTTGTTTTTCCTTCAATAAGATTGGTTATCTCATGTCTCCCAATATAGAAAGCTATGTCGAAACGGCAAACAACAATAATGCAGATGTCTACCAGCTCATGGCCATGTCCACCCTTGCATCAGGAGCGATTTCGGCAAAAGAAGCATACCAGTTTATTAATCAACAAAATATTCAATCCGTAGTGTTTGGAGCATCTAGTAGGAAGCATATTGAAGAAACAATAAAGTTGATACAAATTTAAAGAATGATTTGTTTTACAGATATATGTTTATCAACACGATGGTTGATCAAGTATTTTATATAGCGTGGGTATATTTATTAATAAAAACCTTTGGAAGAAGGCATTTGCCGGTTTGCCGGTATCTTAAGCGCTGCGGCATTTGAGCCGGGGCAGGCGCGTAAACGTAGTTTGCGGCGGGGTATTAAGCCAGACTTTCGAATAAAGGAACCGGTAAATTTTTTGATGAAAAAACGTAGTCCATGATCATCCTTCAATCTCTTTCAAAAACTTACCCCCTGGGGAATCTCATTATTACGGCCCTTAAGGACATAAGCCTTTCCCTGAACCGGGGGGATTTTGTTTCTGTGGCGGGTCCTTCGGGTTCCGGTAAAACTACCTTGATGAACCTCATCGGCCTTATCGACCGGCCGAGTTCAGGCAGCGTGCTGATCAACGGCAGAGAAACCGGGAGCCTGGGCCGCCGGGAATTGACCCGAATGCGGCGGGACACGATAGGTTTTGTGTTTCAGTCCTTTAACCTTTTGCCGGTGCTGGATGTCTTTGAAAATGTGGAACTGCCCCTGGTCATCGGCAAAAAGGGGGGGTCAAAAAAAGAGCGGCGTGAACGGGTTGAGCGCCTTCTTGACGAAGTGGGCCTTGCGGACCGGATGCGGCACCGGCCGTCAGAGCTTTCCGGCGGCCAACAGCAGCGGGTTGCCATTGCCAGGGCGCTGGTTACGGGGCCTGAGATCGTTATTGCCGATGAGCCCACGGCGAACCTTGATTCGGCCAATGGGGAACGGATTCTGGAATTGATGAAGAAGGTGAACAAAGAAGAGGGGACGACTTTTATATTTTCAACCCACGATCCCGGTATTTGGGACATGGCCAATCATGTCATCTTTCTCCGGGATGGGACGGTAGAATCGGAGCGGCGGCGGTGATTTGGCTCATGGCGCTGCGGAATATCGTCAGAAACAAAAAAAACAGCCTGGTTGTTATAGCCCTTGTCATGGTTATCACCTTCCTTTTTTTTATCGGCAATACCCTTATCGGCCGGTCTGAACAGGGGCTGCGGGAAAGTTTTATTGAAAGCATCACAGCGGATGTGGTGATACAAAAAAGCGGCGATGTAACCATGAATCTCTTTGGGGCGAATACGCCGGTTATTGATGAATTCTTCACTATCCCGGTGCTTCCCGCCTATGACCTTGTCATGGAAGCGGCGTCGGCCCAGCGCGGTGTGGCGGGGCTCAGCAGCCAGGTTTCGGGGAAGGCGCTTCTGGATTTTGCGGGAATCCGGGAACCGGTTCTGCTTGCAGGAGTGGATGCGGATTCCTATTTCTCCCTTTTTGAGGGCATCCATCTGGAAGAGGGCCGGTTTCTTGAGGCCGGTGAGTACGGGGCCATGATAACGGGAGACCGGGTGGACCGTATAGCGGAGCTTACCGGAATTCGTCCGGCGCCCGGCGCTCCGCTGCTTTTTACCACCGTGGGAGATACGGGGTTTAAGATCCGGGAAGTGCCTCTGAGGGGCATTTACCGTTACCGCAATCCCGGTCAGTTTATGAACGAGATCATTTTGACCGACCCGGAGACCGTCCGGGTATTAAGTTCAATACAAACCGCTTCGCCGGTATTTGAGGCGGACGAAGGGGACATGGACCTTCTGATGCTTTCCCTGGACGATCTATTTGCCGAATCTCCGGGTTTTGAAGGCGGTGCCTATGATCCCGGCGTTGAACCGGACTCCCTGGGGGAGTTTTCCGCCGTGGCGCTGGATTCCTTTTTGCGCGGCGCGGAACAGGTTTCCGATCCTCCACCGGCTTTGGGGGGAGACTGGAATTTTATACTCCTCCGCCTTGACCGGGGCGTTTCGCCGGCCAGAGTGATGGCGGAGCTGAATGAGCGGCTTACCCCCCTGGGCGCTGTGGCGGTGAATTGGCGTATAGCCGCGGGGATTTCGGCAATACTGGTGTTGCTGCTCCAAACTTTGTTTAACGCCGGTGTTTTTCTGGTCAGTGTGGCGGGGATTATTGCGGCGGTAAATATTCTGCTTATTTCGGTATTCAAGCGCAGCAGGGAGATTGGCACCCTCAGGGCCATAGGCGCCGGGGACGGATATATCCGGAGCCTCATTTTGACGGAGAATATTATCCTCGCCTTTGCTGCGGGGGGC
>JAIRLQ010000236.1 GCA_031259345.1 Treponema sp. | reverse complement strand
TCATCTGCTCCATGGCGGCGTTAGTTTTCTGCGTCGAGGCGCTCTGCAGTCTGGTCCGTTCCCGGATGGCCTCCACCGCCGCCCCGATTCCGTCAACCGCCCTGGCGGTGTCGCCCATGCGGGAGGAAAGCTCAAAACCCACATCGTCAAGGTTCTCCCCTTCGGTCTCGACGGTCATAACAAGCTGCCGGAGGGTGTCCGCCAGGGTGTTAAAGAGCAGGATCGCCCTTCCCGGCGCCCCCGCAGCCGTAGCGGCGACCGGATGGGACAGATCCCCCGCGGCGTTTTTTTCCATAGCCGCCCAGGCTTTTTTCAAGGGGAAAACCGTTACAAGCCGATAAATATCTAAGCTTATTGCGGAATCGGCCAGGGCAAGGGCCGCCGCAGGGAGCAGCAGGCCTGGTATGGGTACAGACATGATTCACCTCCGGCATATCCTACAATTTTTGCCGGATTTCCGCAATGTCATGCCTCCGGGTTGTTCGGAAACCCCGGTTTCCGAACAACCATGCCTGGGAGCGGCGCTTAAAACTGCTTTTTATTCCCCATTGTTAAATATTTATCAAACTGTTTTATGACATTTACATCATTTCCATTATTCATGGTTTTTACCCTTTAATTTTGTCAGCGTTTTTTACTATCACATCCCTTCCAACTCCCGTTCCACATCGTCCAGGCGCTTGGTCAAAGAGCTGATGGTCCGCTCAAGCCGAAGCTTTTCCTTTTCCAGTCTTAGCCGGGGGTTTTCTTCGACGGGCCTTTTCATGGCCTCCCGTTTAACCGCGTCCGGGCTTTTTCCCCCAAGGAGGGATCGTTCCGCCGTTTTTCGATTCTCCCCGTTCCTGATCCCCGTAAGGAAGCGCATATTGTCGGAGCCCAGGGAAGGGTTGAGGTCGTACTCGAACATCTTTATAAACGTTTTGGCCGCCAGGCGGGGTATGCAGAGCGTCCGGTCGATATAGTCTTCAAACCGGGCGCCGATGGCGTCGCAGAGTTCCCCGGCCTTGATGAGCAGCGCCCCCAGCTCTTTGACCAGGCTGCCGTTCTGCAGAAGGTACTTTTCCCGGATAGTCGTGGTCAACGCTGAAAGCTCCGGCGACGCGGCAAAGACATTTTTGTAGAACCCCCCGGCTTCGGCTTTCTCCAGAAGATCGTGCAGTATGGCCCAAAATTCCGTGGTGTGGGACCGGGAGGGAAGGGACCCGCCCAGGGAACAGGCGTGGAGATGATGGGCGTATTCATGGATGGCGGTATAGAGCAGCAGGTTGTCATCATCGAAATTCCGGTTGTGGATGATGATCTCCCTGGTGTCCGGTTTGTAAAGGCCGTTGACCTTTTTGCTTTTCTTGCCGGAGAAAATGACGGTAAATTCCATGGGCGCGTCCGCTATGGAAAGGAGGGTCCCCTTAACCTGATCCTGGTTCATGGGCTAACATTACCCGAGTTCTCCGATTTTTTCCATAGCCACTATCGCCGCGGCCACACAGGCGGTTTCGGTTCGCAGGGCCCGCTTTCCCAGGGAGAGCCGGGCAAAGCCGGCCCCTTCCAAAAGAAAGCGCTCCCGGTCGGACCAGCCCCGTTCGGAACCAATGGCCACCACCACGGGCCGCCGCCGGACGCTCAGATCCGCCATGGCCCCGGCGGGCCGCACGGTGTCCGGGGCAACCAGCAGCGCCCCCGAAAACGCGCCTGCCCTCTGTTCCAGCCAGTCGTCCAGGCTTGGGTAGACGTTCAGCGCCGGAATGTTCGTGTCCCGGGCCTGGATCGCCCCCTCGACAAGCGCCGCGCGGGCGCCGCCATCGGCGAGAAGCCTGGTGTCCCGGTAGCTTTTTTCGCCTAGGTCGGTTCCCATCAGGTCCACCGCCAGGAGGCCCAGGTTGGACATATCCCGCAGGAGCCGGCGCAACTGTACAGGCCGGGGGAAGCCCACGGCGATCCGTATGGGCAGCCGGGGCGGCGGATCGACCCTCAGATCCAGGGAACAGGCCAGGGAGCCGTCAGCGTTGATCCCCACGATGGTTCCCGTGCCCAGCTTGCCCTCCATAATCCCCGCGTCAAAGGAATCGCCGGGCCTTTTATGCAGGGTCTTGAGCAGGTGGATGGTCCGAGCGTCCCGTTTGGGGAGGGGCTGTCCCGCCTCCTGGGGCTCAAAGAGGATGATGTTCATTACAGGGACAGTATACACCATGACTGCAATTTCATCACAGATGGAACAACCAAAGCGCAGGCCGGCGAAAAAGCCAAAGCCCTTGCTTTCCATGTGCTGGCGGAACGTATCAAAACGGAAAGTTCCCTGCCGGCTGCATACTGGCCGGAAGCGCCATCCTCTTCGCTCTTGATGCATCAAAGTTGTGTTTGACATCATATTGACACATATCAAATGCCATGCTATGATAATATAAGGGAGATTTTGATGTTAGATTCATTGCGAATTCAAAATTACAAGGCATTACAATCCCTTGACATCAGCAAGCTCGGTCGGCTTAATCTTGTTGTAGGTAAAAACAATAGCGGGAAGAGTACTGTCTTGGAGAGCATCCGTATCCTGGCAGCACAAGGCAATCCATCTCTCATAGACGAAATAATTATTTCTCATGATGATGAAATTATTGCGCGGTCAAAACCAGACTTTGTTGGAGAAGATGATGAAAGGATAGATATTTATGAGGGGCTGTTTACCAATCGAATGTTTCCTGCTGACGGATCTCCAATATTCATTGGATCATGCGACAAAAAGAAATATATTGAAATACGCCGTGTATTTTTTGATGATGAGATTACAGAAACAAAAGACAAGTCCGGAGGTATTACTACATCCAGAACACGGAAAACATTTAGCAGTCTTGATGAAGCAATAAATCGCAATCTCAATCAGACAATTGAAATTATCTCACCGGAATACAAGGATCGTCCTTTGTACCTTGACAAGTTTGATATGGGTTTTTACCGGCGGCAAAGCAATCTTTCAAATAATACAGGAGCCATGCCCGTTTCATTTGTGCCGACACAGTTTTTATCTATGGACTTACTTGCGGAGCTTTGGGATAAAACTGTTTTAACAGATTATTTTGTTAATATTAAAAGGTTTTTAAAATTAATTTCAGATAATTTGGAGGATATTGCCTTTATCAAGGTGAACAGGAGTAGGTATAAAGATATTGAACGAACTGGTATTGTAAAACTTGATAACCATGTAAATCCCATACCCTTGAACAGTATGGGCGATGGCATAGTAAGAATACTACAGCTTGTTCTCGGCATATATCCTGCCATCGGTGGAATTTTGTTGATTGAAGAATTTGAAAATGGCTTGCATTTTTCAATTCAAGAGAAATTATGGGAATTGATATTTGAACTTGCCAAAACTCTTGACATACAAGTCTTTGCAACAACTCATAGTTGGGATTGCATAGAAGCTTTCACTCATGCCGCGGAAGTTGCGCAGGATAACGCTATATTGATTAAAATTTCGCAAGGAACAGGAGAAAATCAAAATACTGCCATTTCAACTATATATGAAAAAAGCGATCTGATAAATTTAACCCAGGCAGATGTGGAGCTTCGATAATGTTATTCAGAAAACACCTCATCGTTGAAGGCGTTTTTGACAAACTGTTTTTTGACGCCCTGTTGTCTGCTTTAACGATAAATGATGTTGATGTAAAGACCCCGAACAAAAATGGAATTGCATATAATGGCAAAGGTAATGCCGTTGATTTATTTGCATCCTCCTTGTTGAATATTCATTCCGGTAGTATTGAAAGGCTGGCCCTGGTTGTTGATTCTGATTTTTCTGATATATCTTTACAGGGCTTTCGAAACACACTAAACAGAATTATCGAGAAGACACGC
>JAIRLQ010000182.1 GCA_031259345.1 Treponema sp. | reverse complement strand
TGGAACCGCGGCGGTGCGGACAAGGATATAGGCGTTGTTGAGGATCCCCAGATAAAAGATTTGGAACACAGCGACTATCAATTCCCACAGCCCGATATCGCGCGGCTCCGTGGCGACATTGAAAAACTAATTGCCGCAAGAGAAGACAAGTTTACTTTTATGGGTTTTGGCTTTTGCATGTTTGAACGCTGCTGGAGCCTTATGGGTATGGAAAATGTACTTATCAGCATGGTAGCCCTGCCGGATGAACTGGAAGTTCTTTTTGACCGGATCTGCGATTACTTCCTCCGTCTGGTGGATGTAGCCCTGGAATATGAGCTTGACGGCATCTACTTTGGCGATGACTGGGGCCAGCAGCGCGGCCTTATCATGGGCCCGGCTGCCTGGCGGCGTTTTATAAAACCCCGCATGGCCCGGCTTTACCAGCAGGTAAAATCCAAAGGCAAGTATGTAATACAGCATTCCTGCGGGGACTGCAACGATATACTGGGCGACTTAATAGAAATCGGCATTGACTGTTACCAGACCTTCCAGCCGGAAATCTACGATATACATGCGGTAAAGCGGAAATACGGAGACAAGCTTGCGATCTGGGGCGGGGTTTCCACACAGCAGGTTCTGCCGTATAAAAAGCCTGAAGAGCTGCAGGACGAAATTATCAGAGTGGTAAAGGCCCTGCGCAAATCCGGCGGCCTTATCATCGCCCCCACCCACGCCCTGCCTTCCGACGTGCCGCCCGAAAATATCCTTGCTATGGCGGAAGTTTTCCGGAACCAGGAGAGGTTTTTTTAGACCGGAGAAAAGGGGTTTGTATGAGCGAATTGCTTGAATTTAAAAACATCACCAAGTCCTTTCCCGGCGTTCTCGCGCTTGACGACGTTAGTTTTACCGCCCACCGGGGGGAAGTAACCGCCCTGGTGGGGGAAAACGGCGCGGGCAAAAGCACCTTGCTCAAGATACTGAATGGTGATTACCAGCATGATTCCGGGCAGTACCTTATCGATCACCAGGAGAAAAATTTCGCCAACCCCCGGGAGGCAATCAGCGCGGGGGTAAGCGTTATCTACCAGGAACGCCAGATCATCCCCTATCTGTCGGTGGCGGAAAATATCTTCATGGAGGACATCCCCGCCGGCAGGCTGGGGCTGGTCAACTTCGGCGAACTTAACGCGAAAGCCCAGGAAATCATCGACGAATTCCGGCTGCCGTTCAAGGCGACCGTGCGGGTAAGGGACCTGTCGGTGGCATTCCAGCAGATGGTGGAGATCATGAAGGCCTACCGGCGGCATCCGGCCATCATAGCCTTCGACGAACCAACGGCCAGCCTTTCGGATACGGAGATCGATTCGCTTTTTGAAATCATAAACCGCCTGAAAAATGAAATGATTATCCTCTATGTCTCCCACCGGATGAAGGAGATATTTAAAATCACCGACCAGGTAGTAATTTTGAAAGACGGCCGTTTTGTCCGCCAGGAAGCTGTCGCCGCGATTACCGAGGATGAGATCATCCGCGGCATGGTAGGCCGGGATCTGGGGGATATATTTCACTCGCTCTCCCGAAACAAACGGATCGGGGAGGTAATCTTCCGCGCTGAAAATCTCAGGGGGGATAACGTCAGAAATGTAAGCTTCGAGGTACGGGCCGGTGAAATTGTAGGCTTTGCGGGTCTTGTCGGCGCGGGGCGGACGGAAACCATGCGGGCGATCTTCGGTGCGGACAAGAGGGAGGGCGGTGCTGTCCGGCTTATGGGAAAGGAACTGAACATACGCTTTCCGGAAGACGCCATCGCCAGCGGGATTGGCTTGTGTCCCGAGGACAGGAAAGACCAGGGCATATTTTCAATCCGGGCGGTGCGGGACAATATCAGCGTAGTAATGTTGCGTTCTCTTTTAAGACGGGGCTTTATCGACAGGAAAGCGGAAAGCAGCATGGCGGAACAAGGGGTCAGGCAGCTCAATATCCGCACGCCTTCTATCCACAAACGTATCGGGGAGTTGTCCGGCGGCAATCAGCAGAAGACGATATTTGCCCGCTGGATAGCGGCAAACCCAAAACTGCTGATACTGGACGAACCCACCAAGGGAATTGACGTGGGATCAAAGAGTGAGATCTACCAGATAATCTGCGATCTTGCAAAACAAGGGATAGGGATCATATTCATCTCTTCCGAACTGCCCGAGATTCTGGGGCTGTGCGACCGCATCGTGGTTATGTGCCAGGGGCGGATAACGGGGGAACTTATGAGGGAAGAAGCGAGCGACCATAAAGTGCTTACCTTGGCGATGGCCGATATGCTGGAGGGACAGACTGCATGAACGACAGGGAAAACGGGAATGTATCGGTTTTTATACGAATGATGCATTCGGAAAAGATAGGGCTTTTGGTGGCGCTGTTCCTGGTGATCATCATCTTTTCCGTTCTGACCGGCGGAAATTTCATATCCCGGAATAACATCATCAACATCCTGATCGCGTCCGCCATAGTGGGGATGGTGGTCATAGGGGAATGTTACCTGCTTATTACGGCGCATGTGGATCTGTCGCCCGGAAGCGTGGCGGCGTTTTCCGGGGTATTGGTATCGCTGTTACTGAGGAACGGGCTGCCGCTGGCGCCCGCGGTGTTAATTGTCATAGTCATAGGACTCTGTGTGGGGTACATCAATTCGCTTTTGGTAAACCGGTTAAAGCTGGAGGCGTTTATCGCGACACTGGCGACAATGTCGATATTCCGAGGGCTGGCGTTCATTATCTGCGGCGGCAAGGCGGTATTTGTTACCAATATGTTTTTTCTGAGGATGGGTTCCGGGCGTTTTCTGGGGATACCCATACCGGTCATCATCTTTATCATCTCGTACATTGTATTCATGGTTATCCTGGCCCGCACGCGGTTCGGGCGGAATGTGTACATGGTGGGAGGGAACGCGGTAGCGGCGCGGCTTGCGGGGATAAACGCGCAGAAACTGCGCGCGAAAATCTACATGATGACGTCCGGGTTCGCGGCGCTCGGCGGAATAATTCAGGCGGGCCGGATGAGCAGCGGACAGCCAATGACCAGCGAGGGGCTTGAGTTTGACGCGGTTACGGCGGTTGTGCTGGGGGGCGTGGCCATGTCCGGCGGGGTGGGCAGCCTGAGCGGGGCCCTTATCGGACTCTTCATCATGCAGAGTTTTAACAACGGCCTTATGATGATGAACGTCCCTTCGTTCTGGCAGACGGTCTCCCGCGGGCTCCTTTTGATAGTGGCCCTGTCGTTTGATTATGTCCGCAACCTCAAGCGGAAAAAGTAGAGTTGTTTAATAACTTCAGCTATTAAACAACTTCCGCTAAAAAAAGCAAAATGCGGAGCATTTTGCAAGGGCTTGTGAGATAACCAACCGGGTTATTGAACGAGCCCGGTAATTTGGTTTCAACGCCGGCCATAGGCACGGTGGAGAGATAATATTATTCAGGAGGAAGTAAAATGAAAAGAATCAGTGTAGTACTTCTATTGCTGCTCACCGCTTCTCTGGCGTTTGCCGCCGGCGGAGGACAGGAAAGCAGCGGCGGGGCGAAGGGGCAGGGACCCCTGCTTGCGTTTATCTGCAAGGACCTCTCGCAGGAGTGGTTTGTCGGCACATCAACGGCTATGCGGGAAACCGCGATAAAACGCGGGGCCAGGGACGTGCTGCTCTACGACACCGCTATGAACCCGGACAAGTACATGACCGCCCTGGACACCGCCATTTCCCAAAAAGTGGATGTGCTTATCGTCTGCCCGCCGGATCAGAGGCTGAGCCAGATCACCGTAGAACGCTGTAAAGCCGCGGGAATCAAGGTTATGGCCGACGATGACGGGCTTATCGACGAGCAGGGCGTACACATCGCCCCGGCCCTGGAACTTGACGCCTACAAAGTCGGTGAAGGAATCGGCGAATATCTTGGTAACTACTACAAACAGAACAACATGGACGCCGCCGCCGCCACGACCGCCTTTATGCTGATGAACATGCCGGAAGTTTCTTCCTGCGTTCCCCGCAGCGAAGGGGCGCGGGACATGTTCCTGAAGTTGGTTCCCGGCTTTGATACAAAAAAGGTTATCCGGGCAGACTATGACGGCACCACTGAGAAGGGATTCAACGTGGCCGCCGCTACGATTACGGCCAATCCCCAGTACACCACCTGGATAGTAATGGCGCCCAACGATGAGGGCGCCCAGGGAGCCACCCGGGCGCTGGAGCAGGCCAATCTGGACAGAAACGCTATCGTAGCCGGTGTAGGCGGATATCTTGCCAAGGATGAATTCAAAAAATCCTATTCCGCCTTTAAAGCGACCGCGTACATTGATCCGGTGCTGGACGGAACCCTGGCCGCCAACGCCGCCATGGACTGGATTGAGAAGAGCGTCGTTCCTTATTCTGAGTACAAAAAACCCGGCGCCGCTTTTGGGGTGTATCCCTTCAGCGCCACGATGGTCGACGCAAAGAACTACCGGGAGATAATGGGCGCCAGCGCCGATTAACAAAACCCGGAACCGGCCCCGCAGCGGCAACGTCCTTGCGGGGCGTTTTCATCTTTACGATACAGGTCTTAAGCTATAACAAACAGAGAAAATGTTATCCTCGTCATGAGGCGGGATCATCCTGTTTTGATTCCGGATTACGTCTATTTCCGGCGCCCCAAAAATATGACCATAAATTGAACAATTTTTCTAATTAATGAACATTTTATACTATTCCGCTTTTAAAAATCAAACGCACAATTGGATCATGAACAGACGAACAGAAAATAGATTGCCGGTTTTTTTTCTCACCGTGGATATTACAGGCGTATGCCTGTAAAGAATATTTATTTTGGAGGACAATTATGAAAAAACTGTTAACGGTTTTACTGGTTCTGACCGTAGCGTCATCCCTGGCGTTTGCGGGCGGTGGGCAGCAGGGTGGCGGGTCCGGAGGTGTAACCAAAGGCATGGATCGCAAGATCGTGATGGGCTATTCCCAGATTGGCGCAGAGTCCGAGTGGCGGACCGCCTGCACCAATTCGGTAAAAGCAGCGGCGGCCGATTTTAACATTGAGCTGATTTTCTCTGATGCCCAGCAAAAGCAGGAGAACCAACTCCAGGCTATTCGCTCTTTCATTCGGCAAAAGGTTGATGTCATTGCTTTTACGCCCGTAGTTTCAACCGGCTGGGAAGCCATTCTGCAGGAATGTAAAGACGCCGGCATTCCCACAATCTGCGTAGACCGGACTGTGGAAGCGCCCAATACACTTTATGATGTATACATTGGCTCCGATATAAAAGCCGAAGGTGTTAAAGCGGCAAAATGGATGGTTGACTACATGAAGTCCACTGGTAACACCAGGGGCAAGGACGACGGCAATCGGACTATCAATATTGTTGAACTCCAGGGCACCGTAGGTTCCGCCGCCGCCACTGATAGGCAGATTGGCTTCAAAGAAGAACTCGCAAAATATCCCAACTACAAGATCATCAAGTCCCAGACCGGCAACTTTACCCGCGCCGAAGGCCTCCAGGTTATGGAAGCCTGGATGAAAGCCCCCGATGCCGGCGAAATCGACGTACTCTTTGCCCACAATGACGATATGGCTATAGGCGCCATTGACGCCATAAAAGCCGCCGGCAAGAAGCCCGCCACCGACATTATCATCATTTCCGTGGACGCTGTGAAAGGCGCCTTTGAGGCCATGCTCCGCAAAGAACTTAACGCTACCATCGAATGTAATCCTCTCCTTGGCCCGCAGATTATGGAAACAGGCATTAAGCTGGTACAGAAGCAGCCGGTTCAAAAATGGATTCCTTCCATTGAAGGCCAGTATGACTGGACTACTGCCGAAGCGGCATATCCCAGCCGGCAATATTAATTAACAATTAGTATTGGGTAATGAGTAATATGGGTGCGCCTTATTACTCATTACTCATTTTTTTATCTTAATTTGGAACCTGGGTTATAATGGTAACATCATGGACAATAATATAATTCTAGAAATGTCAGGAATTGACATTCAATTTCCGGGGGTACATGCCCTGGACAATGTGGATTTTACTTTACGCCGGGGCGAGATTCACTCCATTATGGGCGAAAATGGCGCGGGAAAATCTACCCTCATCAAGGTTCTTACCGGTGTTTACAAAAAAGACAAGGGAAACATCACCCTTGAAGAAAAGGAAATTAACCCCGCAAGTCCTCTTGAAGCCCGTCAGTATGGGATTAATTCTGTGTATCAGGAAGTAAACCTCTGCGACAACTTAACCGTTGCGGAGAACATATATGCCGGACGGCAGCAGTCCCGGCTAGGCAAAATTAACTGGAAATATATAAACGATGGCGCGAATGAAGCCTTAAAGCGCCTTAATTTGAATATAGATGTAAACCGCCTTTTGGGTTCTTACCCGGTGGCAATTAAGCAAATGATCGCCATTGCCCGGGCGGTGGATATGCAGTCGAAAATCCTCATCCTTGACGAGCCCACTTCAAGCCTTGACCGGCCTGAAGTTGAACAGCTTTTTTCAACTGTACGGCGTCTTCGCGAAGGAGGGCTTTCGGTTATTTTTATATCTCACTTTTTGGATCAGGTATACGAGTTTTGTGACCGGGTAACGGTGCTGCGAAACGGAAAACTTATCGGGGAATATCTTTTATCAGAACTCCCCAAACTGGAACTGGTTTCCAAAATGGTAGGAAAAGATTTTTCAAAGCTTGAAAAGCGGGATAAAACCGGCAGGGACAAAGAAAACTCAGGGGTTTTTATTGCCGCCAAAAATTTGGGGAAAAGCCGCCTTGTGGAACCTTTTGATCTTGAGATCCGCAAAGGCGAAACTGTCGGTTTTGCGGGGCTTTTGGGTTCGGGCCGTTCCGAGGCTGCGGGACTTTTCTTCGGCGTTAACGAAGCCGATTCCGGTGAAATGATAATGGGGAAACAGAACCGCGTTATATTTAAAAAACCCCGTGACGCGATTACCGCTCTTATCGCCTTTTGCCCCGAAGACCGCAAAAAGTACGGCATTATTGCAGACCTTTCAGTAAGGGAAAATATCATCCTTGCCATGCAGGCAAAAAATGGGGTTTTCAAATTCATCCCCCGGAAAAGGCAGGAGGAGATTGCCGGTCAGTACATCAAAATGCTGGGTATTGTAACACCATCGCAGGATATGCCTGTGAGGAATCTCTCCGGCGGCAACCAGCAGAAAGTTATTTTGGCCCGCTGGCTCGTAACGCAGCCGGAGCTCCTTATCCTGGATGAACCTACCAGGGGCATTGATGTAGCGGCCAAAGCCGAGATCATGAACCTTGCCATGAAACTTTGCGACGAAGGCATGTCCCTAGTATTCATCTCCTCCGAACTCGAGGAGGTTATCCGATGTTCCGACAGGATCGCCGTCATGAGGGACAGAAAAAAAATCGCAGAGCTTTCGGGGGCGGAAATGATAGAACAAAATATCCTTAAAGCCATAGCGGTGGAGGCATGAGATGGCGAAAAAGATAGATATCCAGGGCATAGCCCGAAGCAAGATTACCAGCGCCCTTTTGGTGCTTGGCCTTTTGCTTCTTTTTAATTTGTTTTTTACCAGGAACTTTTTTGTAATAACCGTTATGGACGGACACTTGTTTGGAACCATCATTGATATTCTAAACCGGGGGGCACCTTTAATGCTCCTTTCTATGGGGATGACCCTGGTCATCGCCTCAACAGGCGGCGGTACGGACCTTTCTGTCGGCGCTATTATCGCCATCACCGGGGCTATGGTTTCAAGGCTCATTGGCGGCCAACTGATTATCGAAGGCAATGTCCAAACCTTTGTTACCGAAACTCCGATGGCTCTTGCCATTGCGCTGTCCCTGCTATTGGCATGCGGCCTGGGCCTCTGGAACGGGCTGCTTGTTACCTACGGCAAGATCCAACCCATAGTCGCGACACTGGTACTTATGGTCGCCGGGCGGGGCATAGCCCAGTTAATCACCGACGGACAAATCATTACCATATATTATCAGCCCTTCCACTTTATTGGCAGCGGCTGGCTTTTGGGCCTGCCGTTTACTATTTTCATCGCCCTTTCCGTGTTTATCCTCGCAATGGTTCTAACCCGCAAAACTTCCCTTGGACTTTTCGCTGCCGCAGTCGGCGGTAACGCTGTAGCAAGCTGGTATGCGGGTATTAACGACAAAGCGGTAAAACTTTTTTGTTTTGTTTTCAGTGGTTTCTGCGCAGGCGCCGCAGGCCTGATAGTCTGTGCCAATATAAAAGCATCGGATGCTAACAACGCCGGGCTTAACTCGGAGCTTGACGCCATCCTTGCCGCAGTCATAGGCGGTACCAGCATGTCAGGGGGGAAGTTCAGCCTGGCAGGAAGTCTTGTGGGCGCCCTCCTTATTCAAACCCTTACCACAACGATTTATTCCTTTGGGGTGCCGCCTGAAGTTTCACTGGTGGTAAAAGCTCTGGTGGTAGTTTTGGTATGCTTCCTCCAGTCAAGTATAGCCGCCGATTTCTTTGGCCGCTTAAGCCAAAAGCTCTTTGGCGGTAAAGGGCTTAAAACAGAGTTTAAAGCAGGGGGTACGGTATGAGCGCGGCAAAAAGCCTTAAGATGGAAAATTTCGCCAGCAGATACCTTTCGGTAGTTGCCGCCACGGTATTGTTTTTTATCGCCTTTATTTTTGGCTCCATGTCGTACCGCGGATTTTTTGATCTTCAAACTTTTTTAAATCTTTTTATCGACAAATCATTTTTGCTTGTTTCGGCAATGGGCATGACATTGGTAATTCTTTCCGGGGGCATTGATCTTTCGGTAGGGTCGGTAGTGGCGTTTACTACCATGATTATTTCCTCAATGACCGAGATGGCAAAACTTCCGCCGTTTTTGGCAATTGTTACAGCCCTGGCTGCAGGGGCATTTTTGGGCTTCTTTATGGGCTGCGTCATAGCCTGTTGGAATGTACCGCCTTTTATTGCCACCCTGGCGGGCATGTTCTTCGCCCGGGGCGCCTGCTATCTTATAAGCATACAGTCCATCTCTATCCGCAATAAAACATTGTACGACCTGGCATTATGGAAGCTGCGCTTTGGCGGCTGGTTTATTTCGTTTAACGTGATTATCGGGATTGTAGTTGCGGTGGCAATTATTTATATTTCACTTCACACAAAGTTTGGCCGGAACATTTACGCCATAGGCGGGAACGAGCAGTCTGCGGTTCTTTTAGGAATCCCGGTAAAACGCACAAAAATAATCATCTATACAGTGAACGGCTTTTGCTCCGCCGTAGCCGGCGTGGTGTTCAGCCTCTACATGCTTTCAGGCTATGGCCTGCATTGTCAGGGCATGGAGATGGACACCATCGCGGCGGTGGTTATCGGGGGTACCCTGCTTTCCGGCGGCGTGGGCTATGTATACGGCTCTATCTTTGGCGTTCTTACCCTGGGCATTATTCAGTCTTTAATAATGTTTAACGGCCAAATTAATTCCTGGTGGACCAAAATTACCGTAGGCATTTTGCTCCTGGCCTTTATAGGCCTTCAGCGCCTTGTAGTAACCGTGGGTAATAAAAAGCGCTAAATTCGATATC
>JAIRLQ010000076.1 GCA_031259345.1 Treponema sp. | reverse complement strand
ATCCTTTGGCCAGGGGACTATATCCAATGTAATGGTCGCCGAGGGCAAATGGGTGGGATGGTTTAACTGGACCAGTAATATTCCAAACAATGAAACCAGCTCTTCCAGCCCTGTACGGCTTTTGGCAATACCTATAATCGGCCGTCCGCAGTATGACGGTCTTTTCGTAAGGCCTTCGCAATTCTGGAGCATTTCGGGATCTTCAAAGTTTAAACCCGAGGCCGCGAAACTTCTGGACTATATCGTGAATAACCCTAAGGCTATTGAAGCCCTTGAACTGCAGCGCGCCGTACCACCCACTACCAAAGGCCAGGAAATCCTCGCAAAACTGGGAAAGCTTGAAGGGCCGGTATACACCGCAACGAATTTTCTTATCAAGAACGCGGCTTCTTCCTATACACCCTTTATCCTGATAGAGGAAGTAGCCCAGACTTTTAGGGATGAATATGCGCGCTTTATAACCGGCGGTTCAACCGCCGAGGCAAGTGCAAAAGTCATTTACGATAAATGGCAGAGTATTTTGGCTGACATCAGAAAGACGATGTAGACATAAAATCTGTTCCAGCGCACTCTATCCCCGCCTGGGTATTTACGGATGCGCCTATGCGGCCCCCTATGGGACTATTCGTAAAGATTGAAAGGTTCCTTGTAACGATGAATACTTCGTTATCAAGTCCCTTGACAAGCGCCGCAAGCGGCAGGATATTAAGTTAGATTGTCTCACAATAAAAATTTTGGCTGTCCCGGAGAAAATTAGCTGCGGGACAGCAAGGGAGAGTTGATCATGCCCTGGTGGAACAGGAACAATCTGCGCCTAATTCAGAATAATCTTCGAGCCAAAGACGCTGCCATGGACAGGCAGAGCCTCATAAAAAAATTACAGGAGCTTTCCTGCAATGTACTGCTCCTCAACACCGGGGGCCTCGTGGCGTTTTACCCTAGCGCCCTGGACTTCCACTACCGGAGCCCCTGGCTTGGCGGGGAGGATCTTACCGGCGACATGGTTAAGCTCTGCCACGACAACGGCATGCGCTACATGGCCCGTTTCGATTTCAGCAAGATTCACGAGTCAATATACTCAAAACATCCCGAATGGGCTTACCGTTCCCTTAAAGGGGAAGTGATAAACTACAACGGCATGGTTCACGCCTGTATCAACAGCGAATATCAGCGGAACTGTTCTTTGGCTATACTGGACGAGGTAACGGAAAAGTACCCGATAGACGGGGTCTTCTTCAACATGTTCGGCTATACCACCAGGGACTATTCAAATAACTACCACGGCATCTGCCAGTGCGACAACTGCCGGACTATGTTTCGTGAACGATACGGGGAGGATCTGCCCAAAGCCGAAGACTCCGAAGATCCGGTCTTCCGGCTTTATCAGCAATTCAAGACAGAGACGGTACACGGGGTACTGGATAGTATCCACAAGCTTATCAAGGGAAAATCTTCCGAGCTGGCCATATCCACCTACACCGACTACAAGGTAGATATAATCAAAAAGGAGTCCAACACGGAGATCCACCGGCCCCTGCCGGTATGGGAATATTCTTCGTCAGAGAATCATCAATCCGTAGAAGGAACCTGGGACGACAAACTCATCAGCAATGTGTGTATAAATGCCACCAGCATAACCTACCGCTTCCAGGGAGTCCACAGCCCCCATGTAGCACTACGCTTTTACGAGGCCCTGGCCTCCGGCGCCGGGCTTGATTTTTGCATTATCGGTGTTTTCGACGACTACCCGGATCGAAAAAATTTGCCTGTAGTAAGAGATGTTTTTAAATTTCATAAGAATCACGAAGAATACTTCGGTAATTTTGCTGCTGTCCCGGATGTACTGATCATAAAACCGGGCCCCAATCCTTCCGGGGTACAGTTAAAAGAATACCAGGGCATCTTCAAGATTCTTAAAGAAGCCCATATACCCTTCCGGGTTGCCGAACAGTACGCCCTCAGGCCGGAGCATATAGAGGAACCCCGGCTTATCCTCTGCGCCGATCCTGAACCTGACGATTTATTGCTCCATGTCCTGGAAGGGGCCGCAGCAAAGAAAAAGCCCCTTGTTTGGACCGGAACCGCCTGGCGAAACAGCCTTTCCCCCCGGTTCATGAATCTTTTTTCGGTCAAGGAGGCGGGGACAGCCGGAAACGGAAGCTGGGCCTATTTATTCAACGGCCCCAAAGATCTGTTTACCAGTCTGCGGGAAACCGATTGGACCCTGTTTGACGGCCCCGAAGTCCCGGTCAAAGGCCTTGAAGGGTGTAAGTACGGGCTGGAAAAGATAAGTTCCGGATTTTTTGGGCCTCCTGAAATGTGCGGCGGCAATGAACCTGCCGGTGAATACGCCCTCCTCATCAGCGAGCCAAACAGGACAATGCTTTTTCCGTTCCAGCCGGGTTATCTTTATATGCGTTACGGTTACGATGAGTACCGCCATATAATCACTGATTCCCTTTGCAATAAAGGCTGGTTAAAACCTTCATTGTCGATTGAGGCCCATCCCATGGTAGAGGTGTTTCTGAACCGGTATCAGCAAAACGAGGCCCCTGCCCTCTACAACATACAGTTGATAAACCTCTCCGGGTATAACGGCGTCTCATTCCACAAACCTGTACCGGTAAAAGATATTCCGCTTACCATAAATTTGAGCGGCGGGGATGTTCCCCGCGAACTGTTTTCCCTGGTCAGCGGCCAAAGGCTGCCCTTTGAAGTTAAGGAAAAAGAACTTAGTTTTTCTGTCCCCCTACTTGACGCATACGAAATGATTGTTATAAGGTAGAACCAAAAGTTAAAATTTGGGAGAATTTGACTAAATGCTGAAGCCGATAAAAACAGAGAAGCTGTACAATGTTATCATGCGCCGCATAACTGAATTTATCAGGGAACAGAAGCTGGAATCCGGCGACAAACTGCCCCCGGAGCGGGAACTGGCGATTGCTTTGTCTGTAAGCAGGGCTTCGGTACGGCAGGCTATTACCGCCCTGGCCGCCCAGGGGATAGTTACCATGCGGCATGGGGACGGAAACTACATTTCCCAAACCAGTGAAAATGGCATGCTGGAACTCTTCGGGCACTTTCTGGCGGGCGCCCAGATAAATCCGGACGAAATTCTTGAAGTCCGCCTCATGCTGGAATGCGAGGCTGCCCGGCTTTGCGCCCTTCGGGCGGACGACAAGCATTTAAGCGCATTGCGGAACCTGCTTGAGCGGAACCGGATACAAAACGGACAGGAAGATTCCCTCAGCAATATGAACAAGGATCTGCACAGCGCCATAGCCGAAGGGGCCGCTAACAGCGCCCTTCTGCGTATCATGGACGCGGTTTGGGATATTATGGGCGGCAATATGTGGCCCCTTCTAAAAAACGAGTCGAACAACCGGAAAAGGCAGATAGAACTGCATTTGGATCAGCACGAACAGATAGTGGAAGCTATATGCGCCAGAGACGAAAAAAAAGCCTACCAGGAGATGTATAAGCACCTGGTGACTATTGAAAGAGAGATGGACAGCATAGTAAAAAAACCCTTTGTCCAGGTGGAAGCCTAAACCTCCGTCTTACGGCTGTAAACCGGCGCCGGTTTGGCCTGCGGGCTTGACCGCCAGGAGTTTGTTGCGCTTCGCGCCTAAATATGGTATAAATATTCATAAAATGAATATTTTACCTTACAAACTCCGAAGCGGCTTTAGCCGCAAGTATGCCCATTTATCAGGATTTTTTGCATAAAGGGGCGGCAAAGCCGCCCTGTGCAAAAATCCGCAAGTGCAACAGGCTGCTAGGGGTGCGAACCGCGAAAGCTTGAC
>JAIRLQ010000034.1 GCA_031259345.1 Treponema sp. | reverse complement strand
GGAGGTTTGACCATCTAGCACCCAGCCGGGGATGCGCCCGGGCGTCCTGTTTGGATTAGCGGAGAAATGCGGTTGCCCTGAGGCTTGAGTCATCATGCCTGGATTTATTTCCGGCCGATTCATAAAAAGCTATGGCCCGGTGTTTGATGAAAGTGTCTATTGAGCGCAGGGGGGTCAGGTTTTCGGCGGGGATAAAGCCGCCCGCCATGTGGTTGTGGCCGCCTCCGGTACCCATGCCGTCAACCAGGCATCGTACCAGGTCGCTGGCATAGTAATGCGGGCTGGCGCTGCGGGTAGAAATCTTTATGCCGTTGGCCCGCCTGGCGTAAGCAATGGCAATGTTTACCCCGGAAATGCTGACGACAATGTCCCCGGCGGCGCCCAAAAGGGAGTCGTTGGCGCTTTCCAGGCGTAAAAAGCCCATTTCATCGTAAATTTCCACAGTTTTAAAAGCTTCGGCATAAAGGGCAAGATCATCCACAGAAATTTCATTGCCGCGCAATTC
The DNA here is from genome assembly GCA_031259345.1 of Treponema sp. Taxonomy (GTDB): domain Bacteria; phylum Spirochaetota; class Spirochaetia; order Treponematales; family Breznakiellaceae; genus JAIRLQ01. Next base: position 3,917 of record JAIRLQ010000034.1, on the reverse strand, counting down.
CACGATACAGGAAATATTTGCCAGCGGATAAAGGCGGTAGAACATATCAATATCAAGGGTAGAAGCCCCGCGGGTTAAATCATCGGTGTCCATGTAAATGCCGTAAAGCAGGGCGGTTGCCACATTGCACGGGGGCAGTATTTTATTCTCGAAAAAATAATCGGCAATTATGGCGCTGCAACTGCCTACATTGGGGCGAATGTCCTCAAACTTATAACCCTTATTTCCAAGGTACTCATGGTGATCAATAACGGCCACTTCGTCGGTAGCAAGGTCCGTAACATTGGCGTTGCTTTTCTGTACATCCACCAGAACCGCCCAATCTTCCTCTCCCAGGGTGGTAGCTTCGCTGGCCCGTATTATGGGCACATTAAAAAGATCAAGCATGCGCAGGGAATTGGCTTTTTCAATTTCCCTGTCGTAGACAATTGCCAGCTTTTTTATGCCGCGGCTCTCAAGGAGGTGATAAAGCCCCAGGCTTGAAGCGATGGCGTCGGGGTCCGGTACATTATGGGGCTGGATAAAAACTTCGTCAGGGGCTTCCATAAGAAGTTTTACCAGGCTGTCTAATTTGGTTTCACCGTTCATATTGTCAGTATACTCAAGCTTAACGGCGTTTGAAAGCCCATACCCGGGCAGACGCGTTTTCGGTAAAAGAAGAAGTTTCACCTCTTGCCAGGTATTGATAGGCGATACCCGCAACCATGGCGCCATTATCGCCGCAAAGTTCGGCAGGCGGAAACAAGCAGCGCAGTTTTTGGCCATTGACGGTTTTTTCCGCCAGCGAAGAACGCAGCAGGGAATTTGCCGCCACGCCCCCACCTGCCACAATGGTATAAAGGCCTGTATCTTCCACCGCGTTAAAAAGCGAACGAAGCAGGGTTTCTATAGCGCTTTTTTGGAAAGACGCGGCAATGTTGGCCTTTTCCGTTTCTTCATCAGGAGGGCAAGGCAAAGCCCGAAATTGCTCCAGTTGGTTTATAACAGCGTTTTTTAAGCCCGAATAGGAAACATCATAACGGCGGCTGCCGCCGTCCGCGGTTTTTTTGTATAAATTGGGAAGGGGGAAGCGGAACGCTTTGGCGTCCCCGGACCGGGCAAGCTTGTCAATGACTGCCCCGCCGGGATAACCAAAGCCATAATACTTGGATACCTTGTCAAAAGCTTCCCCAACGGCATCGTCTATGGTGGTGCCCAAAACGCTTATCTCGTCAAAGGCGTCTACGCGGCAGATGATGCTGTGGCCCCCGGACACTAAAAGCCCCAGAAAAGGGTATTCCGGCGGCGGGGCGCTTATGCCCTGAAGCTCAAGCCGTGAAGCATACAGATGGGCCAACATGTGATCCACCGCAATAAACGGCAGGCCCCTGGCCCAGGCAAAAGCTTTGGCAAAAGTCAGCCCCACCAGAAGGGAACCCAAAAGCCCCGGACGGGAAGTGGCGGCAACAGCATCTACCTCATCCACGCCTATTTTGGCTTTTTCCAGGGTTTCCCGAGCCACTGCCTGAATCCACTCGGTATGTTTACGGCTGGCTATTTCGGGGACCACCCCGCTGTAAGCGGCGTGGAAGGGGATCTGGGTTGCCACCACATTGGAAAGAACTGTTTTTCCGTCTACTACCACGCTGGCGGCACATTCATCGCAGGAAGACTCTATGCCCAAAACTTTCATTGTCTGATTATATCCGAAACTGTGGCAAATGAATAACCGCCGGCTTTTAGGGTGGAGTACTTTTCACTCAGAATCGGGGCAAGGGCGGGGGACCAGGTATGGCCTATCATGACAGACTTACCTTTTTCTTCGGCCTTTTTAAGCCCTTTATTTAAATATCCCAAAATGGAGGCAGGGTCCTGGCTGTTATCCAAAAATACATCCCGTTCCTCAATGGACATGCCCATCGCAAGGGCAACAATGGGCGCCTGGGTATCGGCGGTGGTACGGGAATCGAGGAAGAGTATGCCCCGTTCCCGGCAAATTGCAAGAATGATTTCCATCGCCTCCCTATCCATAGTTACCTTCGAGCCTTCGTGGTTGTTGATGCCCGCCACAGGCCAAATTTCGTCCAGGTTACGGTTTACGATGGAACGGATCTCGCTTTCCGGCATACCGGCATAAATTGCGCCGGGGCCGGGGTTAAGCCCTCCAAGTGATTCCATGGGCTGATGCAGAAACACTTCCTTACCGGCCGCCCTGACGCGGCGTGCGGCTTCGGCAGAGTTGGGGAGGCCGGGCAGCACCGCTATGGTAAGAGGGCCGGGGAAGGCGAGGAAAGGCTCTAGTTCCCGCAGATTGTTACCCGCGTCGTCAATGACAAACACCAGGCTGCCCTTTGACGCTTTTGGCGTTGGTAAAACAGGGGCGCCCGGCTTGGGGTTCGCTGCGGCCGGCGGCTGCCGCCCAGCCGGCGCGGCCTGGGGAGCCGTTTGCGTGGACTCCGGGACGGCCTCTTTTGGCGCGGACTGGGACGGCGCGGGGTTCGGTGCGGTCGGCGGCGGTTGCTCAGCCGGCATGGGTACCGCCGGCTCCGAAGCGGCTGCCGCAAGATCCCTGTCGTTTTTTTGGCGAATGCCGGTTAAGAGCAGTGAAGACACGATAGCCGCCGCCACAAAAAAAGCGGCAACAGAGGCTATTAAAACCTTTTCTTTTAATGCAAGTTTCCCCCGGCGCTTTCTTCTTTTCCGGGGCAGGCTCTTTGCTTTTTTGGCAAGAGGCTTTGGTTTTTTTCCCGCTGATTTCACCTTTGTTTATGTTATCGGCGCAAAGCTTTTCATTCCACAAAAAAAACCGTCCCGGTGAGCCAGGAGGAGGGACTCACAGGAACGGCGGCGTAAAACTCTTGGAGGAGAGTTATATTGCTTCCATATAATAAAACCGCAAATCCTCGTTTTCGTTACGAATTTTCTGCAAAGCTTTTATTTCGATTTGCCGGACAGTTTCCGGAGAAAGTCCCATTTTATCGCCAATCGTTTTAAGGGTGTGGCGTTCACAACCGTTGATCTGATAACGGTATATAAGAATCCTCCGCTCCCTATCCTTAAGGCGGTTTAAAACCCTAAGCGTTGCATCCCGGGAAGATTTTCTGATAAAGGCCCGCTCAGGGTTGTAGGTATAATCTTCGTGGATATCCACAAAACCGGAATAATCCTCATCGCCCCCATCTGCCGGCAGAGTAACAAAACTATTGGTCATGTTAAGAATAAATTCAACATCATCCAAAGGAACGCCGATTTCGACGGCAATTTCCTCAATTTTTGGCTGGCGCATATAAATCTGGCTTAATACATGATAAGCCCGTTGAATTTTGCGAAACATCTCTTCCTTCCTGTGGGGCAGCCTGATGGTCCGGCGTTTGTTGGATATAAAACGGGAAACCGCCTGGCGTATCCACCAGCCCGCATAGGTAGAAAAGCGTACATTTTTTGCATGGTCGTATTTATCAACCGCCTTCATAAGCCCCATGTTTCCTTCCTGGATAATATCCATCAGGGCGATACCGGAAGTAAGATACGCTTTGGCAATCTTTACAACCAGCCTTAGATTTGCTTCTATAAGAGCGCAGCGGGCGGTTTCATCGCCCTTCTGAATCCGCCGGGACAGTTCAAGCTCTGTCTCGAAAGAAAGAAGCGGTATCTGTTTTATCTGATTGAAATACGATTGCAATATAAGATCATTTCTATCCATCGAATATTTAATCCTCCATAAGGAAACACGCAGTTATACTAGCAATTTCTGTGCCAACCATGCCAACAGTTGGATGCCGCCATATAATTCGTTGTTATGTAATGAATTATACGCATTTTGATATTTTGGATATTTAAATTCACCGTAAATTAGTATAAATTTTTAGACATTCAGAAAAAACAACTGTATGGAATTTTTCACAAAAACTGGATTTTTATTGATTCATGTGCTATAC
>JAIRLQ010000030.1 GCA_031259345.1 Treponema sp. | reverse complement strand
GCCGCCATTACCCTTTACGCCAAATGGACGCTGGGGAATGAACAATTCTTCACCTTTACCGTACAAACCACCGCGGCAAACCAATACTTCTATATACCGGTCAGCGGACGTTTGGGGAGCAACAGCCCTCCCGGGTACGTGTACCCCCCCTATGACTGGAACATCGACTGGGGGGACGGCCCGGCCGTAGAACGGGCCGCCGGCAACGGCGGGGAGACTGCCGCGGGCATAGGCCACGCCTATGAGGCCGCGGGGACGTACCGCATCACCATCACGCCCGCGGGGGAAGAAGACGCGTGGCTCGGGGCCTTTGGGTTTCGCTCGATTACCGAAGGCGCGAACAGCCAGGACAATAAAAACCGGGTGGTTTCCGTGGATTCGCCCCTACGGCCCCTCATGACCCGCACCCAGGCGCAGATAGCCGAGGGTACGGCGCCGTCCTACGAATGGGTCTATACGTTTAGCGACTGCCAAAACGACGCCTTTACCATGGGGGAAGGCTTCCGCTTCTCCGATGAATGGGACAGCATCACCACCGCGGGCGATAGCTTCGCCGAAGCTATGTTCATCTACTGCTCCGGCGCGGACTTCGCCATGAACAGCGTCTTTAACCTGCCGCAAAAGATCACCACTGTGGGCGAAGGCTTCGCCGTCAATATGTTCTACGGCTGCTTCGGGGATGCGTTCACCATGAACGGCGTCTTTAACCTGCCGCAGGGCATCACCACCGCGGGCGATTACTTCGCCTACTGTATGTTCTACCGCTGCTCCGGCGCGGGGTTCCTGGTTAATGGGGTTTTTAAATTCCCCACACTCAGTTCCATTCCGTCAGGCGCTTTTTACCAAACATTCAGCCTGGTCTTCGGCGCAAAGGCGCAGGACAGGACCGCGGCAAGTATCATTAACGGCAACGGCACGCCGGACAGCGATATGAATACCTTTGGCCCCGCTGCGGCATGGAGCGATTATGATGATATAGCCGCGAATTGGCAGGGCTAAGATAGTTAAAAACCGTGTATAAGAAGCCTCCGGCCTTGGCCGGGGGTTTTTTTTATGGCGCTGCCTTCAACAGGAACAGCGTATTCAGCTTGCCCTGTGGTTAAATCTCCTGATACTTGCCGGTTAGGATTGGCCGCTTTGCGGCGGGGCCGGTTGATTGATATTTTTAAAAAGGGATATATTAGACTTGTTTAGAAACCTCGGTTTTTAAACAACTTCCGCTTAAAAAGGATTAGTATCATGAAGGCCGGAATTGTTTTTGAAAAGGGTAAAATCGCCTGGGGTGACTGGAAAGATCCCGAAGTGTCTCCCGGCAAGGTGTTAATTGAAGTAAAGGCCTGCGGAATCTGCGGTTCCGATGTCCCCCGTGTTTTGGGGGACGAGGCGCGGTTTTATCCGATTGTAATCGGCCATGAATTTTCCGGGATCGTAAGAGAAGCCGGGGCGGGGGTTAGTTCTCTCCGTCCCGGCGACAGGGTGGCCGGCGTGCCCCTGGTTCCCTGCATGAAGTGCGATGATTGCGCGTCGGGGAACTATGCCCTTTGCAGGCACTACAGTTTTATCGGCTCCCGGGAGCAGGGGGCTTTTGCCCAATATGTATGCGTCCCGGAAAAAAACGCCGTTCCCTTTGGCCCTTCCGTTTCTTTTGAGGAAGCGGCGTTTTTTGAGCCTTCTACGGTGGCGTTGCACGGGGTTCTTGCCGCCGGCATGACGGGCGGGGAATATACGGCTGTTTTGGGGGGCGGTACCATTGGCCTCTTTACCGCTGTCTGGGCCAGGCTTTTTGGGGCGAACAAAGTCTGCGTGTTTGACATTGATGAAAGCCGTCTTCTGCTGGCAAAAAAGTTCGGCGCTGACGCGGTGATTAATACGGGGAATGAACGCTTTATGGAAGAAGCTATGGAATATACCGGGGGCAAAGGTTTCGGCTGTGTTTTTGAAAGCGCCGGGGTCAGCGCCACGGAACTTTTGGCCTATGAGCTTGCGGCCAACAAGGCCAGGGTAATCTTTATCGGCACGCCCCACGGTCCCCTTACCTTTTCCCAAAAGCTTTGGGAAAATCTTAACCGGAAAGAATTTGTCTTAACCGGAACCTGGATGAGTTATTCGGCCCCCTTCCCGGGAAAGGAATGGACGCTTACTGCCGAGTATCTGTCTGACGGACGGCTTAAATTTGACGAAAGCTTAATTTTTAAAAGTTTCCCCCTGGAACAGGTGGATAAAGCCTTTGATCTTTTTAAAACCCCCCGGGACGTAAAAGGAAAGGTACTTGTAGTTAATGCATAAGGGACACAAATGGACGAATCGTATCTGAAAAAAATGGCGAAAGACTGGCACGGCGGTACTGTCTACGGTATTATGTCCGCGTGCACTGCCAGCCCTCTGTGCATCGAAGCCGCGATGCTTGCTTCCAAAAAGAAGGGCCTTCCGGTGCTGGTGGAAGCTACTTCCAACCAGGTTAATCAATTCGGCGGTTACACGGGCATGCGGCCGGCGGATTACTTTTCTTTTGTCAAAACGATAGCGGAAAAGGCCGGTATGCCTATGGAAAATGTTATCCTTGGGGGGGATCATCTTGGCCCCCAGCCTTTTAAAAACGAGGCGGAAGGCGCCGCCATGAAAAAGGCCGAAGATCTGGTCTATGAATATGCGGCGGCGGGTTTTAGCAAGATTCACCTTGATACCAGCATGCGCCTGGCTAGTGATGACCGCGGGGCAAGGCTCCCGGACGAAATCATCGCCGAGCGGGCGCTGCGTCTTGCGCAATCGGCTGTTGCGGGGTTTAAGGAATATAAATCCCGCTGCCGTGAAGCGCGGATGCCGGTTTTTGTTATCGGCAGCGAAGTGCCCGTGCCCGGGGGCAGCCAGGAAGCCGCGGAAGGTATTGAGATAACAAAACCGGAGGATCTGGACGCGACGGTTAACGCTTTTAAGTCCGCTTTTGTAAAAAACGGTTTAGACGAAGTCTGGGATAATGTAATAGGCGTAGTGGTGCAGCCGGGCGTTGAATTCGGCGATACCGAACTTCATCTTTATAATCCCGAAAAGGCAAAGCGTCTTTTAGACAGTATCCGTAAATATGCCCCGATTGTTTTTGAAGGGCACTCAACGGATTATCAGACGCCCCTTTGCCTTAAACACATGGTTCACGACGGGATTTGTATTCTTAAAGTAGGGCCGGGTTTAACTTTTTATCAGCGGGAAGCTATCTTCGCCCTTTCCGCAATAGAAAAAGAACTTTTGCAAAAAACCGGAAAAGCATTTTCGGCTTTCCCCGAGGTTCTGGAAAAATCAATGCTTGATAATCCCACAGATTGGGAAAAGTATTACCACGGCACGCCGGAAGAACAGTACCTGAAACGAAAGTACAGTTATTCCGACCGGTGCCGGTATTACCTGCCCCAGCCGGAAGTGGTAAAAGCCCTGGAGGCCCTTATCGCAAATCTTTCGGGCCTTGATATACCGATTACGGTTTTGTCCCAGTTTATGCCAATTCAGGCTTTTAAAGTCAGGACGGGAGAGATCGGCAAAGATCCCCATTCGCTTATCATATCCCGAATCACCGATTTAATTGATGAATATTTGTTTGCCCTGGCTTCGAAATAATCGATTGCCTTTTAAAGGGATTCCAATTCCCCGGCTTCAAGCATGTTTGCGGCATATTGTTTTACCAGAAGCTCGGGTGGAAGAAGATAATCGTATTTGTCTGTAAGGGGGATTTCCGCCGTGTCCGGCAGGGTTTGGAGTTTCCCCGCAATGTCTTTGGCAATTAATGCCAGTTCCGTTCCAAATTCCCCGGGGGTTAGTTTAGACTTGATGTAAAATACAAACTGATTTTGTTCTTCAAAAAAAGTTATTTTAAGGGTTTCTTTGTTGTCTTTTTTGTTAAGCCCAAGCTCCAGGGTTTTCATTGACCGGCTTCCAAGCCAGGGAACAAGAAAAAAAGAGCTTATGCCCGCATCGTCTGTTTTTGCTTCGATTATGATGTTATTGGCCATTCCGGTTTCCTCGGCATATTTTCTGCCTTCCCAAAGCCGCTTTGCCGCCTGGGGGGTCAGGTATGGGTAGATTTTTTCTTCCCCAAGGACTTGCCTCATGCGTTGGGCAACCTTGTTGTAGATGCCCCCGCCTCCGCCCCGCCAGATACGGGCGGCGGAAGAGCCGCCGGGGCTTACAAAGATTTCTTTGGTGCGGCGGTTAATCTGCAGAACCTTCCAGTTTTTACCGCCAAGGAAAATCCCTGAACCGGTTGGGGGGATATTGTTGATTTTACCCAGATCCTTGCCGCCCCAACTGACGCGGTATTCCTCTTCTTCCGGGAAAATTGAATAAAATGTATAATGCCCCGTGATAATTTCGCCCTCTATCCCTATGATGATTTTTCCGTCTTCGGTTTTTTCAATAAAATCTCCGGCAATCAAATGGCTTAAAAGTTCCCTGTAATCTTCCTCCGGGACATTGGAAAAAGGCGGAAGGCTTAAAACGCTTTCCATAAGGCCATCGGGAGTTTTTTCGCCTTCCGACATAAGAGTGCTGAAAATCTCGTAACAAAGAAGACTGTAAGGCAGTTTTTTATTTTCTGAACCTTCCGTCCATTCTTCTTCAAGATAAAGCTGGATTATGGCAATGGTTTTTATAAGCGTCCAGGGGATTTTTTCCATAGCCGAGGGCAGGGGATGGGGATATTCCCGGGAACAGAAATACATTTGTGAAATTCCCGTTCTCCGCCCGGAACGTCCCAGCCGCTGAACAAAAGCGGAGACGCTCGTTGGAGATCCAAGCTGAATGATGCGATCAAGTTTGCCTATGTCTATGCCCATTTCCAGCGTGGCGGTGGCGGCGACAGTCCTGGGGCCGTCGCTTTCGCGTAAAAGTTTTTCCGCTTCGCCCCTTAAGCTTGAAGAGATGCTGCCATGATGCACATGGTAGTGATCTTCTTCGCCGCGCAGGCGGGCTATGGTTTTAAGGGCGGCCACTGTTTCTTCGGCTTCCAGCCGGCTGTTGGTAAAGATGATACATTTGCGGAATGGGTTGGCGGCGTCTACCCGGCACTGTTCGTATACAGCGGGATAAAAATCCGCGTCTTTACGGAAGTCAGCCGCGAGGCTTATCCGCCGGCCGCTTCCCCCTCCTTTTAATTTCTGTTCTTTTATAAGTAGAGTCTCCCTCTTTGTTCCCGACTTTAGCCAGTCCTGGGCCGCGCGGTAATCCCCAAGGGTGGCCGAAAGGCCGATACGCCGGGGTTCATCCCCGCCGGTCATTCTTTGTATCCGGGACAACTGGCATAAAAGCTGGGCGCCCCTGTCGGTTCCCATGAATGCGTGAACTTCATCGATAATTACAAAACGCAGCTTTTCAAAAAGGGCTTTTATTTTTTCCGGCCGCCTTACCAAAAGGGCTTCTAAAGATTCGGGCGTAATTTGCAGTACACCGGAAGGCTCTTTAAGCAGCCGCGTTTTATGCCCAGCCCCTACGTCGCCGTGCCAGCGCCAGAGCTTAATTTCACCTTTTTCAAAAATGGGGCCGAGGCGTTCAAACTGATCGTTTATCAGGGCTTTAAGCGGGCCTAAATAGAGAACCTCGACGCCCCTTTTTCCGGCAGCTTCTGTTTGTTTCAGGGCTGTAATAACCGGAAAAAAACACGCTTCGGTTTTACCGGACGCGGTGCTTGCGGCGACAAGTATGTGGGCCTTTGTGTCCAGCACGGCGTCAATAGTTTCTTCCTGTATGCCTTTCAGGGCCTGCCATTTTTGCTCATAAATATATTCCTTTAAAAAAGGTTCAAGCCGGGAATAATGGAGGTTCATTTTTAAAGTTCAAACTCGGCGTAGATACCGCCGGATTCGGCGCCGCCCCTGCCGCTTCCCGAATGAACAAAGCTGTCCCGTCTTATTACGTCGTCAAATTTGACTGAAGGATCGTCATGCAGTATATTAAGAAGCCCCAAAAAATCCCGGGTGATTTCACGGGGGGTAAGAAATTCTTCCGCGCCGGGTACGGAAAAAATCAGTTCCAGAAAAGCGGACAATTCTTTTTCGCCCAAATTTTTGGGATACTCATAATGAGATGAGTGAATGTCCGCCAGGCGCTCCAGGAGTACATAGATCTCTTCCCGGGTAAGTTGTTCAAGGCGTATAACCGGACTGCCTGAATCGGCCCATCCGTCTTTTACAAAGCGGTTGTCCTTGAAGCGGCTTTTAAGGGCGGCATAACTTGCAAGCCCCCGCCTTTCATCTTCTATAAACTGAGGCGTGCCGGCAAGATAAATTCCCAGGTTTTGGGCTTTACCCTGCATGGCGTCATTAAACATGGAAAGCAGTTTTTCGTAATTATTGTCCCTGGACTGCCGGTTGGTAATTTTATACAGGTTGACACATTCGTCAATAAAAACAAGAAGCCCCCGGTAACCTATGCGGGCACTGAATGCCGCAAGAAGCCTGACATATTCGTACCAATTTTCGTCGGTAATAATTTCGCCTACAGGAAGAAAAAGGCGGGCTTCGGTTTTGGTGGAAAATTCACCCCTGAGCCAGCGCAGGGCCGCGTGTTTTTTTTCATCATCCCCAAGTGTATATGAGCGGTAATACACCGACACGGCGGCGGCAAAATCGAAGCCGTGGGCAAAATTTTCCATTTCGTTTAACGTTTCAAAAATCCTTGTTTCTACCTGTGAATCAAAATCAGGGCCGGTAACAGCCATTCCCTCTTTAACAAGATCCGTTTTAACCTGGGAGATCCATTTTTGCAGCATTGATTCCATCGCGCCGCCGTCGGGCCTTACTTTGGAAGAAAGCTTTTCCATAAGTTCCCGGTAGGTTTCAAGGCCCTGATTGTTTGTGCCCGAAAGGCGTTTTTCCGGGGACAGATCCGCGTCCGAGACAAGAAAATCTTTTTCCATCGCAAAATTCCGCAATGCCTGGAGGAAAAAGCTTTTTCCCGATCCATAGCGGCCGGCTACTATACGGAAGGCCGCCGCGCCCTGGCTGATATTTTCCAGATCCCGCAGAACCGTTTCAATTTCGCGCTTCCGTCCAACCGCTACATATTCAAGCCCGACCCTGGGAACAACCCCGGCCTGAAGCGAATTAAGTATTGCCGCACTTAGCCTTTTTGGAATGTTAGACACCAAATAACCTCTTCTTTATAATATGCAGAAATTTCATGCCCCGCGTCTACTGAAGTTTCTATTAACAGGTCCCCCCGGGTTTCAAGAAATTTTGAATTAATTCCGTCGATGATAAGTTCCCCAAGGCTTCCTTTAAGCCGGGCAAAGTCGTCAAGCTCTTTTGCGGATTTTCCGTCTGCAAGCAGCGCCAGGGCGGCCGCTTCAGTTTCGTCCAGGGTGTCAAGAAAGTCCAGCATCCAGTTTGAAGAAGGGGCGGAAAGCGGGGCCGGTTTTGTTGACCGCACAGGGTTTTCTTTGCCGCTGCCGGGAGCTTCAAAATCTAACGCAGCTTTGCTGTCTAACGCAGCTTTGCTGTTTTCGGTTTTAAGCATTTCCATTACCGCGTCAGATTCTTCCCGGAGGATTCTGATTTTATCCGGCCTTAAAGGGGTGTTTGTACTTTTTAATTCTTCGCCAAAAGGAGGAGGATCTTCGTCAGGGGAAATGCCCGCAAGGAATTTCCACAAAGGGTCAAGCCGGGGAGCGGTTCCTGTTTCGATAAAATGTATTTCTTTTTTCAGCCGGAATTCCAAAAAAGCCGTAAGGGAAACAAGAAAGCGGATAAAGGCCTGGTGTCCGGAAAAAGAAAGCCACTCGGCAGTATAGGCGGAATAGCCAAGGCCTTTAAAATTTTCAAAGGCAACAATGATTTTTTTCCGGGCCGGCTGGGGGTAAAAAAATTCCAGAAGTTTTTTGCGGTAGAGTTTTCTTAAAACCCTGTCCGCATGATTAAGGGCTTTTTCGGCAGCTTCATCCAGAAGATGACCCTGTTCGCTCCGTCTAAAGGGCCCTTCCCGCAGCTTGCGCGGAATTAAAGGAAGAAAATCGGCAAATTCAATAACATGGTTTTCTTCTATATATTTTTTGTGCAAAAAAAGATCCTGCTCCAGGCCGGAAGAAGAATTTTTGGGAATAAACAAGTCAAGGCAGCGGTGTATAATTGCAAAATCAAGAAACAGCCGGGAAAAGGCGGAAGAAAAATCGGGGAAAATTTCGCCGTAACTTTTTTCAAGGCGGCGCAATTCCTCAAAGGCATGGCGGGGCTTTATACCGCCCAAAAGAAGTATAAGTTCCCGGCAGTAGATATAAAGAAAAACCCTGCATGTTTCATGTTCCCTTCCTTCCCGGAATTCGGAACGCCAATAAAAAAAACAATTTTTCTCTTTTTCTGTAAGACTGTTATAATCCCCTTCCAAAGGCATAACAGGAAGGTCCTTTACCGGCAGCGCCGCCATGCGGTTTAATTCGGATTGTTCCGCCTGATATTCCGCGCCCTGTATTTTTTGAAATTTTGCTTCAATGATAAAACGGCCGCCGCCAAAGATAAAAGCTTCTCCGTCAAAGGGAAGTTCTTTTTCACTGCCGCTTTTTTCTTCCGTTTCCCACGGCCGGGGGGGCTTTAACAAAACAAGCGGGGAAGGGTCGGGCG
>JAIRLQ010000487.1 GCA_031259345.1 Treponema sp. | reverse complement strand
AATCGGATACCTGTTATTCTGGTTCTTTTTCTCACGGTTAATTGCCTAAAATCCTTGTAAAACTTTTTGGTATACCCCCCCCCCCCCCCGCATGGCATCATTGGTCTCTTCAAAAGCGTCAAGTGATACGAAGATGGTGCTCCACCGGTCGCGAACTATCTGTTCCGCATACCCTTCAATAAATGTGCCATTGGTGTTCACGCTTACATAGAGTCCCTTGTCCACCATATATTTCGCAAGCGGCATGAGATCCGGATAGAGGAAGGGTTCCCCGCCCCAAATATATATAACCGGACGGCGCGGCGTTATCTCATCAATGATCTCTTTATAACGTTCAAGCGGCACCAGCGTCTTGATTTCTTCGGCGATACGCCCGTTTTTCATCTTGCCCTTGTCGCCCCACTGTCCGCACATGCGGCAGCGCAAATTGCAAAGCGGCGTTAGGTTGAAATACACAAGCGCCAGATTTTTCATGTGATTGTAATGGTAATCGTGTTTCGGAAAAAGCCTTGTCTTGCCCATTTTCGTAAAACCATAGAGCATTTTCGCCGAAAGCCCCTTGAATTTTTTAAAAATGACGGGAACAACCACTATATTTTCTTTCATAGGATAGATAGAATAGCATATTTGCGCGACATATACAAGAGCTGCGCTTCAACGAGAGGCAGGCGCGGAAAAAGCGTGAATTTGTTGAAAGGGCGCAGAATTTTTCCGCCCTTTCAACAAGAAGATCGTCAAGATGATTGTCTCAAACCGCAAATCTTCGGCGTCCATCGCTCAGGCAAACCGTATAAGGCGCACCGCATAGGCGACAGCCGCCCAACGACCCCGCAGCTTTTTGTCCGCCGCCCTCCCCTTCTTTTCACGCGACCGCGTACCCTCAAGCGCATTCGTTTTTGCACTCGCCTCGCCAATGAATCTTCCCGCCGCATACTTGTTTGTGGGGAAAAGCGCCAGTTTTATAGCCGTCGCTATAGTCTGGGATTTTTCGGCGCCTTCAACCGAGCGAATATGCAGGAACATAAAGGCCAGAATCAGGGCAACCGCCGCTATTTTTATCGCTAAAGCCGGCATGGGCAGTAAAGTAGAACACACGTTTTATATCATAAAGCGGATATTCGGCTGCCGGAAAACGATTTGCCAGCGGCTGATAAAGAACACGGCGCGGGTTTATATGCTGTTGGCGTGAGCGAACATACTGCGCTAGCCATGGTCGCTACGGCCTGTTGAACAAACCCGACCTCAGCGGGGGAAGGGTCTGTCCTTTTACCCTGCTGAGGGGGCAAAAGGAAGATAAAGACGGACGTGCCTTGCAATATACCCTATAATGTTTCCTCATTTTTTTCCGTTCATGTTTTCTTTTAACGGAAAATCAAAAACACACCAAAAATCAGGCGTTAATCAGCGCTTCCTTAGGATTATTGCCGGCGGTATTTGAAGACCATTTTGAAGTGCGTTATGCAACTAAAGATGAGGCTAAATTACTAGAATGTGAAGCAAACGCCGCATTATTGCGTGTAAACCAAGGTTATTAGCAAAAAAGGCGCTGATATTCTATAGGGAACCTCTGGAAACTCCGGTCGAACCGAAGGTTCGCTAACCGCAAGTTCGCGTTTCCAGAGGTTCCTCATAACGGATTTTAAGGTTCTGGAACGGACCCTGACGGCGTAATCCTCAAAGTTCAAGGAGGACATTGCAGAAGATGAGCGCGTCTCTTTGCACCTCAGCCTTGATTTGGCCAATCAATTATTCCAAGGCTTTTTAATTTTTCATCAATATCCGGCTTCATGACTACCCCTTCTTCGATCTCAACAGCCCGGCGGGCCTCATAATCAAGTTTTTTTACAGCGCCTTTAATGATCTCATCCGCCAGATAAGGCGGAATTACGACAACCCCGTTATCATCCGCCGCGATATAATCACCGGGCAGTACCGGGACGCCCGCACAACTGATAGGCATATTAATTTCTCCAGGCCCTTCTTTGTCCCCTACGGCGGGGACGATGTACCGGGCAAAGATGGGAAATTGTTTCTGCTGCAGCTCTTTTACATCGCGAATACCGCCATCAATGACAAAACCGCCAATGCCCTTCTTAAACGCGGCAGATGCCATAAGATCTCCCATGACACAATAGTTTTTACATCCGCAGGTATCAACCACGATGATGTCCCCAGGTTGCGCCAATCCAATAGCCTTATGAAGCATCAGATTATCTCCGGGGCGCAGCCGCACCGTAAAAGCAGGCCCAGCGATGGAAAGTCCACCGGCTACCGGTTTTACCTGGGGATGGAGTACGTTGAATTTATTAAGACCATCCGCCAAAGCCGGGGTTCCGAGATTCTTGAGCTGTTCAAAAATTTGTGGCGGCGGCCGTTCAATATCAGCTCCAATACAAAACCCAATTTTTCCGCTGTATGGTCTTGATACCATTCGTATAATCTCCTATTTCTTGATTTTTGTCTTTTCCCGCTGTGGTTCAACTAATTTTGTCTCAACCAAGACGATAATTACTGCCGCGAAGAAACCGATAACATTCCAGAAAAAGGGCCTGGCAATAAAAAGCATAATCCCGCAGGGAAAAAGGACGAGACGTCCAGGAATAGATAACTTTACAGCGGCCCATCCGGTTAAAGACATGGACACCGCCACGCATCCAAGAACCGCCGTTATCAGGGCTAATACGACTGCCCCTATAGAACCGACCATCAGCAATTCGTTATTGTATACAAACACAAAGGGGATCACAAAACCTGTGGCAGCAAGTTTAATTGCTTCCCTGCCAGTGGACCAAATATTTGATCCGGCTATGGCCGCAGCCGCGAAGATGGAGAGGGCTACCGGCGGCGTAATGGTGGACAAGGCGCCAAAGTAAAGAATGAACATATGGGCCGCCATAGGACTGGCCCCCATAGTGATAAGGGCCGGAGCGACCAGAACTGCGAGGATCATGTAAGCGGCGCTGGTGGGAAGCCCCATCCCCAGGAGAAGACTGGTGATCATAGAGAGAACCAACGCAACCATAAGACGTCCGTTTGCCAGCATTTGAATAATACCGCTAATCTTGAGTCCGAGGCCGGTCATATTGATAATCCCCATAATAATACCTGCCAATAAACAAGCGGCAGCGATGGGGGCGATTCCATTAATTGAACTGACTATTGATTGATAGATTTTACGGGGAGTCATATTTGTCCGGTTTTTAATAAATCCGATCAAAATAACGGCGATTATGGCAACGAAAACCGCCCGCTGGGCGCTGAAGCCCATTACCAACAGGGCGATCAAAACCACGAGGGGGCCCAGGTACAACCATCCGTTTTTAAAAACTTCCCAAGTTTTGCGCATCGTTTTAGTGGAAGAAATTGGAACATTTTCCCTGCGGGCATTAAAATACACCGATGTTGAAAGGGTTACATAATACAATGCCGCAGGAACAAATGCCGCGATGGCGATTTTACCGTAACTGATACCGGTCATCTCCGCCATAAGGAACGCCACCGCCCCCATAACCGGGGGCATGATCTGTCCTCCACTGGAAGCCACCGCTTCAATCGCCCCGGCCCGTTCAGGAGAAAAACCGGCCTTTTTCATCAAAGGAATGGTAAAATTCCCGGTAGTTACCACATTAGCCGCTCCGGAGCCATTAATAGTACCCATAAGCATACTGGAGAACACCGCCGCCTGGGCAGGCCCTCCCCGGGTCTTGCCGGTTACCGAATAAGCCAGGTCAACAAAGAATTCCCCCGCGCCGGTCAGTTCCAACAGGGAGCCGAATAACACAAAGAGATAGATAAACTGGGCGGAAACCATCAGGGTTTGACCAAAGATTCCGTCTGCCGAAGTATAGAGATAGGGAGCGAGCCGCCTAAGGGTAAAGCGTACTGTTCGGAACATCCCCGGAAAATACCGTCCGTACAATCCGTATAAAATAAAGAGCAGGGATATGACCGGCAGAATCATCCCTACTACTCGGGAAGCGATCAACAGGGCTATCAGCAAAGATGCGATGGAAATATATATGTCCCACTGAGTATAGACCCCGGCCCTAATAACAAAAACCTGCTGGAGAAGTATTACATGGATGCAAATAAAAATATTCGCGGCAAACAGACCCATGTCGATAAGTCTTCCGCCTTTAAACCTGAGAGGGTTTTTAAGGATGATAAAACAACCGATCATGGCCCAATGTACCGCACTGAGAAAATACGCGGGATACACCCCAAAGGAAGCGGTCCATAGATGAAACAACGCCGTTACACAGACTATCACCGCGACTAAAACACCGATAACCCGGTCCCCTGAACTTTGGTTTTTTGTCAATTCCTTCTGATTCATGTAAACAGCTCCTCGTAACAATGGAATTGCACGGCTGGTGGCGGCTTCAATCACACCGCCAGATTACCGACAGGCAATATTAACGAACGCCCGCCTCTTTATAATACTTCAACGCTCCTGGATGCAGTTTGCTGATAGTACCTGCCGCGTTTTGAGGGGTAATTTCCACAACCACGACATGGCTGCTAAGATACTCAGGCTGATAGACCAGGGCGTTCTTGACAAATTCATACACCACATCCTCAGGGACCTCATTGTTCACGAATATTTCGGTCATGATCTTCAAGGTTGGTACATCCGTATCCTGTCCCCGATAGGTACCGGCGGGAATGGAGTAGCGTTGGAAGT
>JAIRLQ010000448.1 GCA_031259345.1 Treponema sp. | reverse complement strand
ACCTGGGTCATAAAAAAGGAGATTTTCCCATAGCGGAAAGATTATGCGAAACCGTCCTTGCCCTGCCCATGTTTCCCGAATTGACGGAAGATGAAGTAAGTTATGTGTGCAAGAGTATCAGCGCGTTCTATAAAATTGGATAAATCCGGACTCGTATTCCTAAAATATCTAAAATATGTTATACTCATAGCATGATAGGACGGGATATCGTAAAAATTACGGGTAAATACCGGGAGAGTTTTCCGGTCCTGGCCTTTACCGGTGCGCGGCAGTGCGGTAAGACGACCCTGCTTAGGGAATATTTCAAGGGATACCATTATTATAATCTGGAAGACCTGAATACCCGGCGCCTGTTTGAGGAAAGCCCCGCAGACTTTGTGAACGTCAAAAATGTCCATGTGATTATTGACGAAGTACAACGGATCCCGGAGCTTTTGCCCCTGATTCAGGTGGTGGTGGATGAGCAAAAAAGTACGGGGAGCTGCATCGTCTCCGGAAGTGAAAATCTGCTTTTGAGCGAAAAAATTTCGCAATCCCTGGCAGGCAGAGCGGCGTATATCAGCCTGCCGGCCTTTACCAATGCTGAGCTTAAAGCGGCGGGACTTCCTGATCCGGAATTATACGGCAGAATGTTTCAAGGTTTTTATCCGGCGATATATGACAGAAATCTTGATCCTGCCGTATATTACAGTGAATACATCGCTACGTATGTTGACCGTTCTTATTAAACGGGGTGAGACATTTATACCTGTTGAAATCAAGAAAGCGGGCAATTTTTGCCGGGACTTTACCAAGGGCCTGAAATACTGGAATACGCTGCCACACGGGAATACCGCGTCCCCTGTTATCGTGTATACCGGCGAAACAGAGACAGCCGGCAATAGTTACCGGCTCATTAATTGGAAACAAGTGAATACGGCGCTGTGGCCTGATGAAAATGGATGTTAATTATTTCGTCCACGAATCCAGCTATGTCGATGAAGGCGCTGAAATCGGCGAAGGCACGAAGATATGGTATTTTTGTCACATCATGGCCGGCGCGAAGATCGGCAAAAAATGCTCTATCGGCCAAAACGTTTATATAGGTTTGCGTACGGTCATCGGAAATGGTGTAAAAATACAAAACAATGTGTCTGTTTACGACGATGTAATTATCGAAGATGATGTATTTTGCGGCCCTTCCTGCGTGTTTACCAATGTAATGAACCCGCGGGCCTTTATCGAGCGGAAGCATGAATACCGGAAAACTGTGGTGAAAAAAGGCGCCACCATCGGCGCCAACGCCACGATTGTCTGCGGCGTTACCATCGGCGAATACGCCCTGGTCGGCGCCGGAAGCGTGGTGACCCGCGATGTACCGGCCTACGCACTGGTGTACGGGAATCCGGCACGGGTGCGGGGAAGAGTGGGGGAGGATGGGGAAAAACGTGAATAAGGAAATGTCCTAATCCATGAAAGTTGTTATTTTAGCCGGCGGTTACGGTACCCGGCTTTCCGAGGAGACGGGCCTGCGCCCCAAGCCCATGGTGGAAATCGGGGGCCGGCCCATACTTTGGCATATTATGAAAACCTACTCGTACTGGGGTTTTAACGATTTTCTTGTGCTGACCGGCTATTTGTCCCACATCATTAAAGACTTTTTTATCAATTATTATACCCGGTATTCGGACATTACGGTTGATATGGCGGCTAACAGCGTGGAAATCCACCAGCACCGGAGCGAGCCCTGGAAGGTCACCATGCTGTATACCGGGCAGGACACCATGACCGGCGGCAGGCTGTCAAAGGCGAAGGGTTTCCTTGGCAACGAACGGTTCATGCTCACCTATGGCGATGGGGTAAGTGACGTGAATATACCGGAACTCATCAAGAACCATGAAAAGGCTGGTGCCTGTGTCACCCTTACATCCGTGCGTCCCGCCGGAAGGTTTGGCGCGCTGACAATCGAAGCTGACAGCCGTATCGCTTCTTTCAAAGAAAAACCTGATGGAGACGGGGCCTGGATTAACGGCGGTTTTTTTGTAATGGAACCGCAGGTATTTGAGTATCTTACCGAAGGAGACGAGACCATACTTGAACGGGCTCCATTGGAACGTCTGGCCGAGGAAGGAAACTTAAACGCCTTTAAACATACCGGTTTTTGGAAGGCCATGGATACCCTGAAAGATAAAAACGATTTGACTGGTATGTGGGTACAGGGGAAGGCGCCCTGGGCGCTGTGGCTTAAATAATCCCATGTATGATTCAATCGATCAATTAAAGAAACAACTCCTGCTTGGTGAGGATTCAACATTTGAAACCAAAGAGGTGAACTGTAGCGGAAGTGCTGTATCTTCTCCCCACAAAAATTCGATGGCCGATGAATTGGCGGCAATGGCAAATACAAACGGCGGGGTTGTCGTATTGGGTATACATGACAAAACCCATGAAATAACCGGTTTACCCCTGGATAAACTGGATAGTATCGAAACATGGCTGCGTAATATTAGTAATGACCTGATTGATCCGCCCTTAAAATGTGGTATGCAAAAGTTGTTTGTTCAAACCGGCAATAGCAATGAAAAGCCCATAATAAAAATAACTGTTCCCAAAAGTATTTTTGTCCACAAGAGTCCTGGCGGATACTTCCAGAGAATAGGAAGTTCCAAACGTGAAATGCGGAGCGAGATTCTGGCCAGGTTGTTTCAGCAGCGTTCGCAGAATCGGATTATTCGTTTTGATGAACAAATAGCAGGAGACGCGGATTTAAATGTTTTAAATAAAGAACTGTGGGAACGTTTTAAAACGCCTCTTTCTCCTTTGGAGGACCTTGAGTTTTTGATCAAGCTTAAACTTGCCTCTTATGATGACGATGGGGTAGTGCATCCAACTGTCAGCGGTTTGCTTATGGCCTGCGAAAGACCGGAAGCCTTTATTCCGAATGCGTATATACAGGCGGTGTGCTATAACGGCGAGCAGCAAACCGCGGAGCAGCTTGATGCTCAGGATATTACCGGCCCCTTGGATCAACAAATAAAAAACGCCTGCAAATTTGTCCGGAGCAATATGAAAACCTTTGCGATAAAAGATCCCGGCAGAATCGAGACGCCCCAGTATTCCATGAACGCGGTTTTCGAAGCCCTTGTAAACGCCGTAGCCCACCGGGATTATTCGATATATGGTTCAAAAATACGCTTGCATATTTTTTCCGACCGCCTGGAATTGTATTCACCGGGAACAATCCCCAATACTATGACTATCGAAAGCCTGCCTTTACGTCAGTCTTCGCGCAATGAACTTTTGACTTCCCTTCTGGCCCGCTGCAGAATGAATGTTGATGCCGAAGGAAGCAGGCGGGTATATATCATGGATAAACGCGGTGAGGGTGTTCCTGTCATCCTCGTCGAAAGCGAAAAACTTTCCGGAATAAAGCCCGAATATCTTCTGATTGATGACACTGAATTGCGCTTGACCATTTTTGCGGCCCGTTTGTCGTGAAGGGCATTATAAATTTTTAACAGATATGCTTACATCGTTTTATAAAAACAAAAAAATTTTTATCACCGGCCATACGGGGTTTAAGGGAACCTGGCTCTGCCGCATCCTATTACAGGCGGGGGCGGACATAACCGGCTATGCGCTGGAGCCGCCTACGGTTCCCTCCCTTTTTGCACAGACGAACACGGCGAAAGACATCCGTTCGCTAACTGGCGACGTGCGGGACCGGGAAGCCCTGATGAAAGCGGTACGGGAGGCCGGGCCGGACATAGTGTTCCACCTGGCGGCCCAGCCTTTGGTGCGGCTTTCCTACCGGGAGCCGGCTGAGACCTACGAAACCAACGTGATGGGCACGGTGAATGTCCTTGAGGCCCTGCGGCTTTCCCCGGCAATCCGGTCTTTTGTCAACGTAACCACCGACAAGGTGTATGAGAACCGGGAATGGCACTGGGGCTACCGGGAAAACGAACCCCTTAACGGGTACGACCCCTATTCAAACAGCAAGTCCTGC
>JAIRLQ010000428.1 GCA_031259345.1 Treponema sp. | reverse complement strand
AGCCCCGGGATTTTCCCTGGTATAATCAAGCAGGGGGAAAAGTGATTCTTCATCCGACCCTGCGCCGGCTTTAAGGCGGACATGAAGCTACCGGTAAGCAACAAGATATTCGGGAATCGCCGGCTCCGTTTCCACAGCTTTGTCATCACTTTTTTCCGGCTCGGCGGCGGCCGTTACGTTAGCCGCCGGATTAGCCGCCGCAATCTTTGCCGCGGCCCGCACCAGTTTATTGACATCCTGAAAGCTGGTTACCATAAAGCTGGTTTTTTTATTGCGCCCCCGGTCATTTTCGGGATCAATGCTGCCGTTCAACGCGACAATTTCGTCAAGCGCCGCCAGGGCTTTACAGTTTTTCCATGCCGCCGCGAAAAAAAGCAAATCAATTTCGCCCTGATGATTCTGCAAAGTGGCAAAGGCTATTTTTTTTCCGTTTTTATCTTCTTTTTCATGCAGCGATTTAAGGGCCCCCACAACCGTGTAATTCCCTTTTTCCATTTTAGCCGCTTTTGTCAGATCCAGAATACGCAGACCCGTTTCTTTTTCCAGGCCTGCGGAAAAATTCCAGATAGGCCGGTATTTATCCCACTTTTTGGCTTTAGCCTCTTCTTCCTCAGCCGCGGCCTGCGCCTGCTCCTGGGAAAGGCAGTCTTCCCCCAAAAAACTTGCGCGGCCCCTGTTTTCTTGATATTCGATCTTCCCTTTTATAATTGCGGCTTTATCCACTTCAACTTTGCCTTGAACACGTTCCCAGGGTTCATGAAAAAAGGTAATATCAATTTCGCCATTGTAATCTTCCAGAGTCGCAAAAGCCATTTTTTCGCCTTTGGCCTTGGTGATAATTGGTTTAAGGCTTTTAATTATCCCCACAAGAATGCAGCTCCCCGGGCTGATAGTCTCGGGCTTCCCCAGGTCAAGCTTTACGATTTTTTTCCAGAGCTCCTTATACTCATCCAGGGGGTGGCCGGAAAAATAAAAACCAATGAGCTTCTTTTCAAGCTGAAGCCTGTCGGCGCGGCTTATGTCCGGAAAGTCCTGAAACCGGAAATCCTGGTAATCCTTTTCGCCCGAATCCCCAAAAAGGCTTGCCTGACCGAACTTTTTGTCATCCTTGATGTTCTGGGCGTATTCTATCGCCCGCTCCAGATTACCCAAAAGAGTTTCCCGGCCTATGCCAAAACGATCAAAAGCCCCTACCTGTATAAGGAGCTCAATGACGCTCTTGCCCACAGCCTTGATATCCACCCGGTTAAGGAAATCCATAAAATCCTTGTAGGGGCCGTCTTTGCGGCAGGCGATGATCTCATCGGCGGAGCTTTCCCCCAGACCCTTGATCCCCAAAAAACCGTAGACAATACGGCCATCCACCACAGCAAACAGTTTATCCGAATAATTTATGTCCGGCGGATCAATCTCAAGACCCATTTTACGGGATTCGTCAATGCACGCCGAGAGCTTGTCCTTGTCGGCGCTGTTTATTTCGTTGGAAAGAGTCGCGGCCATAAATTCCGCGGGGAAATGGGCCTTGAGGTAAGCGGTCTGATAGGCCAGTATCGCATAAGCCGCCGAATGGCTTTTATTAAAGCCATAACCCGCAAAAGGCGCCATCTCATCGTAAATTCTGCCCGCCTGTTCTTCGGAAAAACCCTGTTTTACCGCGCCTGCAAGGAAAGACTCTTTTTCCTTTTCGATAAGTTCTTTTTTCTTTTTCCCCATAGCCTTGCGCAGTATATCCGCCTGTCCCATGGTATAGCCCGCAATGCGGCGGGCAATCTGCATAACCTGTTCCTGATAGATGATAACGCCATAGGTCCCCTTAAGGATTTCCTCCAGGCAGGGGTCGGGATAGGTGATCTTCCGGCGGCCCCATTTGGACTCGATGAACTGGGGGATGTTGGCTATAGGCCCCGGCCGGTAGAGGGCATTTAAGGCGATGAGATCTTCGATGCAACTTGGCTTAGCCTGCTTAAGGACATTCTGCATCCCTTCAGATTCAAACTGGAATATCTCGAAACTCTTGCCTTCACCCAGCATTTTAAAAACATCCGCATCATCTTCGGGGATTTCCTCGATGCTGAAAACAGCGTATTCCCCGCCCCGTAAGCGGACAAGCTCTTCGGTATGCTTTATCACGTCCAGGGTTTTTATCCCCAGGAAGTCCATCTTTACCAGGCCGCACTGCTCCAGATAATCCATAGTGTACTGGGTGGCAACGCCGCCTGTCTTGGAATCCCTGTAGAGGGGCACAAAGCTGTCTATGGGGGCCTTGCCAATAACAACGCCGGAAGCATGGAGGCTGGAATGGCGGTTAAGGCCCTCAAGCTTCCGGGCCAGGGCAAAGAGTTCCGTATATTGGGGCTCTTCTTCCAGCGCCCCCAGCTTAGGCTCATCTTTAAAGGCGCTCTTAAGGGTAATCCCCGGGCCTCCCGGAATGAGATTGACGATCATATTGGACTCGGCCAAAGGGATACCCAAAACCCTGGCCACATCCTTGATTACCTGCTTGGCCCCCAGCGTACCAAAGGTGATAATCTGGCCCACATTTTCACGGCCATACTTTTGGGTAACATAGTCGATGACATCCTTACGGCCCTCGTTGGCAAAGTCTATGTCAAAATCGGGCATGGAGATCCGCTCGGGGTTAAGGAAACGTTCAAAAAACAGATTGTACTTGAGGGGATCCATGTTGGTAATTCCCAGGGCATACGCCACAATAGAACTGCTGCCGGAACCCCTGCCGGGCCCCACGGGAATATTGTGCTCCCTGGCCCAACTGGTAAAATCCGCCACAATAAGGAAGTAACCCGTAAAACCCATCTGTATAATAACATCCAGTTCGTATTTGCCGCGTTTCTGTATTTCTTCCCAGGCACCGGCAGAACCCTTGTCCGCCCTTTCTTTATCCGCGCGGTAGCGTTTTTTTAGGCCCTCCCCGGTAAGGTGGGCAAGGTAGGCGTCGGCATCGGCAAAAGCTTTTGGTATTTCAAATTCCGGCAGGTACTTGGGAAGATCGCCGCTCTTTACATGGGGAAACTTATATTCAAGCCGTTCATTACCCGCCTTATCCTTCACCTTTACCAGAAAATCCGCAACGCAGCGTTTGGCAATCCGTACCGTATTGGTAACGGCCTCGGGATATTCGGGGAAAAGAGCGGCCATTTCTTCCTGGGTTCTAAAATAGAAGGTATTGCCGTAATAGCGCTTGCGGTGTTCCTCGGAACGCTGCTTGCCCGGGCCGATACAGATGAAGGTATCGTGAGCCACGGAGTCTTCCCGGTTAAGGTAGTGAACGTCGTTGGTGGCAACCAGGGGAATACCGGTACGCCGGGCGATATCAATAACTCCCTGGTAAATCTGCCGTTCCGAAAGGTTTGTGCCTTTGAGGGTACCCGCGGGGATATCGTGGGACTGGATTTCCAGGTAAAAATTGGGCCGGCCCTGTTCATCTTCGCCAAAAAGGTCCCGGTAGTACCGCGCTTTTTCTTCCGCCTCTTTTGGCTTACCGTCCCTTAAAAGGGAAGGAATCTCCCCGGAGAGGCAGGCCGAAAGAGCGATAAGGCCCTGGCGGTATTTTTTAAGGATTTCGTCGTCAATGCGGGGCTTGGAATAAAACCCCTCTATGTAAGCAAGAGAGCAGAGCTTGAGCAGGTTAAAATAGCCCTCATGGCTTGAGGCCAGAAGCACCATGTGCCAGTATTGGTCCTCTCCCTTTTCGTATTTTTTTTCGAAGCGGGAATGATTGGCCACATAGACTTCGCAGCCGATGACGGGACAAACGGGGTTTTTCCGTTTTTCGTGGTTTCCCCTGGCATCGAGGGTTTCTTTGCAAGCGGCCAGGAATTCCATGACGCCGAACATATTGCCGTGGTCTGTCAGGGCAAGGTACTCCATTCCCAGTTCTTCGGCCCGGTCGGCCAGGGCCATTACCGAAACGGCGGCGTCTTGCAGGGAAAAGTCGGAGTGGACGTGGAGGTGAACAAAATCAGGCATACTGGGGTAATCATACTCCTAAAAGGCTTGTTCCTGCAAGAATACAAACAGGGCGCCCGGGCGCTGCCCCGGCTGGGTGCTAGATGGTCGAAACTCCTCCCGCGCTGTGCGCCAATTTTTGTTTTACGTTTATTGGCTTAGGGTTACGTTTTCTGCGTATAACATGGTCCTGGTCGTCGTTTCGCCATACGCACCGCCGGGGAAGTTGCCCGGCGCCCTGTTTGCTTTATCGACAAATATGCTTTTTTCTGCCGGCGTTAGTACAAGCCCCGTCCGATAAAGCGCGCGAGCAGGTGCGAAGCGCGGCAATACCGTAAATGCGG
>JAIRLQ010000412.1 GCA_031259345.1 Treponema sp. | reverse complement strand
ACACCGTGGGAATCAATACCGCGCTTATCTGATTCGATAAGTACATCGGCGCAAATGCCTGCATCCTCCGGGGGAACCCCCGCCGCGATAAAGGCGAGACGCATAAATTCATACATTTCTTCAAAAGCCGCATAGATTAAATCTGTCTTATCTTTCATGTTTTCTCCGTTCAACCTTGAGACGCCAAGAGTTCGCCCAGTTTGTCAGGGTAATTGGAAATAATGCTGTCTACCCCCTGTTCAATGCATAAGCGCATTTCTTCCTCCGTGTTGGCGGTCCAGACATTCACGGCGATCCCCTGTTTGTGGGCCGCTCCTGTCAGTTTCGGGCTGTATGCCAGACAACTGACCTGGGGATGAATGGCGTCCATCCCGTGGCGGCGGGCATAGGCCGCGGCATCCAGCAGCGGATATTCGTACAAAAGGCCGGTACGAATGGTCCGGTCAATCTCCTTGCATTTTTTCATGGAGATATGATTAAAGGAAGAAAGAAAAACCGCCTTTTCCGCTCCCAGGGCTTTGATGCAGCCGATGACCTTTTCCTCAATCCCCCGATAGAACACCTCATAGTTTTTGATTTCCAGATTCAGGACGATATGATGATCCAACACGATTTCCAGAAGCTCCTCCAGGTGGAGGATCCGCTCCCCGGCAAATTCAGGCCCCTTCCATGAACCGATGTCCAGTTCCCGCAGGGTCGAAAACGGGCAGCCTCCCACCATCCCGGCGCCGTTACTGGTCCGCTCCAGCGCCGCATCATGGATGATCACCGGCTCCCCATCGGCGGAAAGGTGCACATCGGACTCAAATCCGTCACAGCCCCCCTCGTCAATGGCGGCCAGAAAGGCCCGCCGGGTATTTTCCGGGTACTTTCCGCTAAAGCCCCTATGGGCAATATTCAAAGGTTTAACCATGGTTATCATTTTTCTCCATTATGGCATAAACAGGTTGGGCAAAAAGAGTACCAGGGCCGGAATATAGGTAATGATCAGAAGCACTATAATTACCGAAGCAAGGAAGGGTATATTGGATTTAATAAATTTATCTATAGGCAAATCCAACATCTGGCAGACAATAAACATCATGGAGCCGAAAGGAGGCGTAACCCCGCCTATTTGCAGATTGATCACCACGACAATGCCAAAGTGTACCATATTGATACCCATAGCCTGACAGGGCAGCGCCAAAAGGGGGATAAGAATAATTATCACCGGCGCCGCTTCCATAAACATTCCCATAATAAAGAGCAGTATATTTACCGCAAAGAGGAAAACATATTTATTGCCGGTAAACTGTAATATGACGGTAGAAAGCGCGTCGGGAATACGTTCCCAGGTCATATAGTACCCGAACAGATTAGCCGCAATGACGATAAAAAGAACCTCCGCGGTAGAGGAAAAAGTCTCGCGGAATATGGGAATAATATCCTTTGGTTTAAGCTCCCGGTACACAAAGGCGCCCACGATAAAGCAATAAAAGACCGCTATGGCGCCCCCCTCGGTGGGCGTAAAAACGCCCAGGCGGATTCCCATAAGGAAGCCCAGGGGCATAAACAGGGCAAGCGCCGCATCTCCCGTGCCTTTCAAAATCTCCAAGAAAGTCGCCCGTTTTTCCCGGGTCCTGCCATAGCCGCGTTTTCGGGAAAGAAGCGTAACGGTAACCATTTGACCGACGCAGAGAAGAAAGCCGGGTATATACCCCGCCAAAAAAAGCCTTCCCACCGATACGCGGGCAACCATGCAGTATACGATCAGCACTATGCCGGGCGGAATAATAGAAGGAATGATGGATGACGAGGCTGTTACCGCGGCGCAAAACCCCTTGTCGTAACCGCGTTTTTCCATTTCGGGCACAACGATTTTGCAGTTCATGGCAGCATCGGCGTTGGCCGATCCTGAAACGCCGCCCATCAGGGTACTCAATACCACATTGACCTGTCCCAGCCCGCCGTGCATATGGCCGACTAAAAGGTCTGCGAAATTCATCAGGCGCTTACTTATGCCGGAATAGTTCATTACTACGCCGACCATGATGAAGAAGGGCACCGCAAGCAGGGTAAAGGCTTGCAGGGAATTAACGACATTTTGCAGCGCCAGATGAACCGGCATAGCGGTATTGATAAATGCGAAATAATAAATTGATGATATGAAAAGTGAAAAGGCTATAGGCACACGCAGAAAAAAAAGCACGATGAGCAGGACCAGGGGAATATAACTTGCGAACCCAACACTACCCATTGCACCCCTCCTTTCCGGAAAGTTTTTCAACCGCTATGGCGTCAATCTCGCTGACCGCCGCCGTAATGGAGTCAATGGTTTCATACCGTCCCTTGGCGCGCAAAACGAGCCTTATTATGCCAAAGACCGCCATCAATCCAAAGGAAACGACCAAGGCGATGTCAATGTATACATAGGATATTTTGAGAACATAGGTGGTCTTGACCCCTACCTTCATGCAAAGAACGGCCCCCAAATAGGTCAAATAAAGGTTTAGGGCCAGTACAAGCGCATCCATCGCGAAATACAGAACGTACTGGACCCTCTGGGGAAGGCGCGTAACGATCACGTCAATGGCAACGTGCCTGTCCAGCCGAAAAGCGGTAACGGTTCCCAAAAAAACACTCCATAAGAACGCAATCAGAATAACTTCTTCGGCCCAAGACAGTATAAAATCAAAACAATAGCGGAGAATAACATTTAACAGCGTGAGGCCCACATAGACCGCAAGCAAGAAACACCCAAGGACTTCTTCAAAATGTTTAAGTATCCTTCTCATTTTACGGGCTCCTTCCCCTGGAGAAAATTGCATACGCCATAAGCACTTAACGTATAAACAAAGCAGCAATTTTCTCCGGGGCGCCTCTGGAAACCCAAGCGGGGTCTCCAGAGGCGCCCCGCATTTTTGGACAGCTTTTCCGGCTCCCTGGCTAAGGCTCCAAGATTCCTTGCCCAGACTTACCTGTTTCTAACTTTTGCTATCTCCGCGGTCAGCCTATCATAGAAACCGGGCGATAAGGTTTTGTTGTCGTCAAACCATTTTCTTGCCCGTATCCGGTACTGATCGAGTTCAACACCGTCCAGGAACTGCATGCCTTTTTGTGCCATTTCTGACTCAACCCTTGCTTCCAATTCATAGACCATCTCGTTATTGTACTCCGCTCCGGCGGTAAATTCTTCCTGGAAAATCTTCCGTTCTTCCGCGGTAAGCTCTTCTTCCCAAATTTTCTGGGACAGCATCACCGCCCCGGTTCCTATATAGAGGGCGTTTTTGGTAAAGTATGAGGCAACTTCCCACATACTGTTGTCGTAAACATCGCTGAGGGTGGTAGCGACCCCGTCAAGGACGCCGGCCTGCAGGGCGTTGTACACTTCGGCCCAGGGCATTCCGACAGCCGACGCGCCGAAGCCGTTCATGGTTTCAATCCAGAAACTGGTATTGGGCATACGGATTTTGGCGCCCTGCAGTTCCGCAAGGGTTTGCACCTTGCCCCTTCTCCTGGTAGAGAGGATGCCGCGCATACCAAAGTTATAATCAAGGGCCAGTATTTTTATGCCTTTCTTTTCAGCTTCAAGGCACAGGGATTTGGCAAGATCGCTCTGGCACACCGCCGAATATTCAGGCCCGTCCTGATAAAGCATGGGCCCCACCAAGCCCGCTAAGTCAGGCACCCAATTTGCCACGCAGCTCGAATCGTATACGTTGATAAAGTAAGAATTCTGAACAATCTGTTCAACGCCGTCAACCCCATTGGCAATCTGGCCGTCGGGAAAGATCTGGATTTCGATCCTGCCGTTGGTCCGCTTGTTGATGTTATCCGCCACACGCTGAAGCGCTATATGGAGCGGCTG
>JAIRLQ010000377.1 GCA_031259345.1 Treponema sp. | reverse complement strand
GTGAGCCATCTGCCAGGGTATGTAAATTATCCGCCGGGGAATATGAGCCGGATTCCCAGGAATATGAATCAGATTCCCAGGAATATGAGTCAGATTCCCAAGAAAACGCGCGATATTTGCAGGGATATGCGGCTAAATATAAGCAAATATCAACAAACAGCACTATATGCGACTAAAGGGCGAAGACAATCTCCGCTCCGGCACAAGGCAGCATATTTACCATTAAAGCAAACAGGACGCCGGGCGGCTTCCTATTCCCCACATACAGTGGAATCTTAAACGCAATAAACACAGCAATAAGCCTGTTACAGGGCGAGGCCGCTCCCGCCCCGGCATAAAGCAAACGCATGTACCGGCAACGTAAACAGGACGCCGGGCGGCTTCCTATTCCCCAATATAGTGTAATCATAAGGCAGTAAACACAGGAATAAGCCTGTTACAGGGCGGGGACAATCTCCGGAGCAAAAACGTCTATGGAATTCCCCGCTGGAGAGACCTGCCCTGTAGTAATGTTTCAGTAAAAAGCAATGTGGGTATTGCCCATGAGCAGAGCAAGCCCCGGTAAGGAAATACAAGGAACACAGAATAATGCGTGGAGTTTGGCGCAGACAAACTCCAACACCAATCGGTTTTACCGATTGGTGAGGACTCCTCCATAGTTTTTGCGTAGGTGATTGTCCCCGCCCGTGGACGCGGGGCTATTTACAGCGTTTATTGCTTTATGATTACACACAGGGCGCGCAGCGCGTAAGGAGTTTCGTCCATCTAGCACCCAGCCGGGGATGCGCCCGGGCGCCCTGTTTGTATTTACCGGGAAAATGCACTTCCATACCGGATTATTCAAAAAAGCACAAATTTTCCGGCCGTTTTTTATTGAACAATCTTTGAATACCCTGTATGATAGTTAAAAGAAAGAGGCTGTCCAAAAATCCGGTTGGTTTTGGACAAGCCCTTAGAAAAATTAGTGAGGGATTAAACACATGCTGGATATCGGTCCAATCCACCGTAAGGAATACGAGTTAGGCGCCGACCGATCCGAACCTGTTGTCATAGCCGAAGCGCCCGGCCGTATTCATTATCTGGGTGAACATGGTGAGCCAAAGGCCGGATTATTTTTATCTTCTGCGATAGACCGGTGCATCAGGGTGGCGGTAAGCCTGCGAAAGGATAACTCCATCCGCTTTTTTGCGGCGGATCTGGGGGAACGCAAGCGTACCACCCTGGTAAACCTTAAATTTAAACGGGAAGATCGTTGGGCAAACTATATAAAAGTGGCAGTTTATGTTTTTGCGGAGTTGGGCTGCCCGGTCAAAGGCCTCAATTTTACCATCGCCGGGGACATTCCCCAGCAGGTCGGCCTGGCTTCGTCCCAGGCTATGGAAGCCGCCGCCGTAATGGCCCTGAAAGGGCTGTTTCAGGTATCGCTTAACGAAAAAGAGCTGATTGCCCGGCTTACTTTTGCAAAGCAGTCTTTGTTTGGAAAATACTGCAGCCCTGTTGACTATATTGTCTTGTTTCAGGCTAAAAAAGATCAATTTCTGATTATTGACGAAATCTCTTTGGCGGTTAAAAGGATTAAATCCCCCCTGGGCAAGTACAGGCTCATCATTATGGATTCAAAAGTGCCCCGTATGGGGGCAGAAGATGAACTGAAACAGCGCCAGGGGGACATCAAAAAAGGCCTCGAAATTCTTTCCAACAAGAAGAGCGGGGCTACGTTTCGGGATTATGCCGTTGCGGACCTGGTTGAATCTATGGGCAACCTGCCCGAAGAGATACGCAGGCGCTGTATGCACATAATCCAGGAACTCACGCGGGTGGGCGATGCCGAAGACGCCTTAAAAAAGGCGGATCTTGCGGCATTTTCCAAGCTAACCTACCATTCCCACGAAAGCCTGCGGGATCTCTACGAAGTTTCATGTCCCGAAATTGACTGGCTGGTAAAGCGGGCCCAGGAACTTGAAGGGGCTTTGTGTTCCCGCATGACCGGGGACGGTTTTGGGGGCTGTACGTTTACCTTCATTAAAGAGGCCGTAATAGAAGATTATAAAAAACGCCTCGAGGATTACGAGCGTATTTTCGGATTTCATCCGGTTGTTTACGAGATCCGGCCCGCTTCGGGGGCCCGGATAGTGGCCACCCTTTCCGGCGATGCGGATTAATGAATATACTGTTGACCAACGATGACGGTGTGGATTCTCCGGGGATCATAACCCTCTTTGAAACGCTTAAGGCATGTCCCGGCCATAATGTATTTGTTCTTGCCCCGGATTCCGACCGTTCGGGGGTTTCAAATGGCCTTCTTGCGCTAACCAAACCCCTAAAGATTACCGAAAAACAAAGTAACGTGTGGTCCTGCGAAGGATTGCCGGCGGATTGCGTCCTGGCTGCCTGCCTTGGCGGCAGGCCCTGTAAGCCCGATGTGGTAATTTCCGGCATCAACCGGGGCGGCAATCTGGGGACGGATATAATTTATTCGGGGACTTGCGCGGCCGCCAGGCAGGCTTCCCTTTTGGGGATACCCGGTATTGCCTTGTCCCTGGCAGGGTGCGCCCACTGGGACGGCGCCTTAAAAGGGGAGGGCGCCGCTTTTAAAGATACTTTTAAAGATAATTGGGGAATGGCCGCCGCGTATGCCGCAGGCCATCTGGAGGAGTACCTTGAG
>JAIRLQ010000239.1 GCA_031259345.1 Treponema sp. | reverse complement strand
GAATTCCTGTGTGAAATTTGGCCCAACTGCATAACCAATGATTTAATTTCGCTGTCATTATTTACGAGTCCGTCTATTAGTATGCATCCATAGGAGCGCAAATTGTTCGGAATGGTTTCTAAAAAGGCCTGTGTGGTCGTTTCCTGTTCAATAGGGTCTATTGTAACCGAATCCATGCCGTGTAATCGCACGAGCGAGAGCTCGCGCCGCTTTATGCCAATATTTTTACTGTCCGAACGGGCTGTAATATCTATGACGCGCCGTCCAGGCATTTTGAATTTATCTACAAGATTTTCCTGCCGTACCGTTGTATAGACACAACTCCAAGGCAGGGAAAATATATCTTCTGAATCATCGAATTGGGAGTTGTCCCCAATAAAAAGCACAGTTGGCTCAAAATCCATTTTCCGTATTATATCTGACAATAAATCTAAATAATCATCTTCCATAATGAATGTTATTCTTACATGGTTTTCTTAATATGTCAAGAATCCCATATTAGAATCCTCGCCATAATTTTCACATTCTAAAATAGCAGAATGTGTATAAAGAAGTAGACAGCGACCAAGAAAAAACCAGGTTGAATAGGTAAATGCCATTATCCTGATGTAACAACGCCGAGCGCCCCCCCAGGACAGAGGGAAACGCAGAATTCACAGCCTTCACATCCTTCGGCGGACAAGGTATTTCCTATCCGTCTGACGCGGCGGCAAAAGCTCTGGCCGGTACAAGCGCCGCAGCGGGAACATTTTTGCGGATCATGGCACAGACGCCAGGGATTTTTCCGCATAGAATTTATACCTCCGATCCCCGCATATAACGGATCCGCGGGACGGGAAATATTCTTTCCCATTTCACGAAGCGAGGCGGCGTCTTCTATGCCTATCTTTGCCAATATCTCATTCAGTTCTCCGTCAAGTTCACCAAAACGCCGGTACCCGTGGAGCAGTACTTCGCTTGCTATCTGAACGGTCCCGGCCCCCAAAAGGAGAAGATCAAGGATGTCCGCGGCGGTTTGGATGCCGCCCCCGGCACACACCTCAAACCCGGTACGGCGCAGGGTATCCGCGTAAAACCGGGTAAGGGGAAACATGAAACCCCCAAATACCGAAAGACCGGGGCCAAGCATGGCCTGATCCCGGTAGGGGATGCCCTTCTTGTCAAAGCGGAGCGGAGCGGGGGACCGCAGGGAATCCAGGAGCGAAACATAACGAACCCCCGCCTCCCGGAACAGATATACGGCATATTCGGCGGGGAGGGAAATATTGAGTTTTGGCATAACAGGAACATGGCAATGACATATAATTTCTTTGAGCAGGGATATGAATTGTACGGCAAAACCATCAAGGGCGAGAAGATTTTCCATATAGAAAAGATCCAATTGGATTGCGGAAGCCCCGGCTATTTCGACCTCGTTACAGTCCTGCAGCCAGGATTCTGTATCGAGACCGCACTCAGCGACACTGGCGATTACCGGCACCCGGGCAGCGGCCTTTACTTCCCGCACGAGTTCCGTCCCCTTATTCACCGGCATTATTTCCCGGCGGAAACTGGATCTGGCCCAAAACCCCCGGGAATTGATAAAACAGCGGCGTTCCCCAGGGGTTTCTTTACTTTCTATTGCGGGCATATTGTTCCGGGTATCGTTCATATCATATCCCGCTTGTCTGTTTTGTGAATATCCGCTGACGGTTTTCAGAATTACCGCGGCGGCGCCGTTGGCGACACAGTCCAGTGCTCCCTCCGCGCTCTCGGTTGCCGGGCAGGACGCCGCTACAAGCTGAGAAGAAACCTCATAACCAAGGAATATAGTTTTCATTTTTCATGTCTCCTTAACGTTTTTTTATATCACTGTGGAAAAAGTAGATCCGGTAACATTTTCCCTTCATGTAAGCGCGGATTTCTTTTTCTTTCTTACGCCAATACGTATTGAATTCATCTTTGGATTGGTACACCGCCGCAAAATCATGGTACTGTTCCGGATAATTCTTTTTGATTAGTTCCAGTACCGCTTTTTTGTAGGAGCCCCGCAAATTCAGGTTTTCAAAACAGATATAGGCCGCATATTTCTCTACGGCTTCGGCGATTTTCCGGTAATCCGACAGCAGGGGGAACAGGGGGGAAACAAACGCATAGGCCGCTATACCCGCCGCATTGAGTTGTTTCAGGGTTTCCAGCCGGTCCCCCGGGGAAGCGGCGCGGGGTTCTATGAGCCGGGCCAAATCGGCATCCATTGTGGAAAAAGAGAGCCCCACCCGCAGATTCTTGAGTCTGCCCAGAATATCCATATCCCTAAGGACCAGCGGAGACTTGGTGAGAATCTCAACCTGGGCGTCAAGTTCCTCAAGCCGGGTCAGAATTGACCGGGTCTTTTGGTATTTCTTTTCCAGGTGGTTATAGGGATCCGTAACAGATCCGATAAGGATAGTCTTGCCCTTCAAAACCCTGGGACCAGGCATACGGCCTCCCTCTTTAACGTCCATAAAGGTTCCCCATTTCTCTCCGGCGTGCCCGGTGAAGCGGCACATAAATTCCGCATAGCAATATACACAGCCGTGAGTACAGCCGGTATAAGGATTGATCACAAAATCCGCGTCGGGTAGCTTTGATTTTGTGGCGATTGCCCGCGTGGTAACATGGCGAATGATCATTATCCTTTCCTCCTGAGAATGTCCTTATGCCGTCTTATAGAAATCAGCATCATCGCTATGGTGATGCCCGTGAATGCCGCGGATAAGGGAAATACATATAAAAGCCTGACGCCTGTCACGCAGACAAACATACAGCACAGCGTTCCTATTATATGACCCGTATTCTCGGCAACCGCCTGGGATTCCCCGCATCCCGTTACCGTGGGTTCTCCCCGCCAATCATCTTTAAGTTTTTTTATACAGAACACCGTAGTCCCACCCAAACCAGTTAGGACCCAAAGTAGAATTTGTATCCTCAGGGAAGAGGCCAGATAAATCCCAAGCAACAAAACGATAAGCAGGGAATGTCCAAAAACAAAAAAAATCTGCCAGGGGAAACAGCTTTTTCGCTCTCCCGGTTCCTCCCTGTTGTGTTTTTCGGAAACACCTTTCGCAATTTTCAGGTAGATGTTTTCGCTTAGGGTATAGCTGAACCAGCCGGGGAGAAAAACGAGAATTGCCATCCATGTTCCTCCTATTTGGCGGGCGACAATAATAATTATATAACAGTAAGTAAAAAAATGCATTTGGTGAAACACCATCGCCCGATCTAAAAGCCCAAATCGAAAGGATGAAAATTCTATATGCCGTTTCCCGGCAGAGGACAGATCCGGCCGTTTCGTGCTGCGGCGGCGGCGTAAAAAATCCCAAAATATCACCGTGAACAATATTACAGCCCCCGCGATGGCTAAACGGGGCGAGCAAAAAAACCCGCTTCCGAATCCAAAAATACGGACCAGGCGCTTGCGTGTTTGGGGAACCTGGGATTTTATTTCCCCCCGGACGGCCTGGATGGCCGCGGAACAAAAAAATACCGCGGGAAGAAGAATCCATGGCGATCCCGGGTTTCCCCATGGGGCAAAAAAGAAAAATCCCGCCACGGACAAGGCGGCGCTTACCATGGCAGCCCGCCGGGAGAGCTTGAGGGGACTGGGAATAAGATTGCCAAGCTGGTAGCACAGCGCCGCCCCCAGGGCCAGAGGAATGGCCGGCCCACGGGCCGCATCCCAAACCCTTGCGGGTTCCCGTGATACATCAAAAAGAGGAACCACCCCCTCCAGACCCAGGATCATTGTCATGGGTCCAATCTCAAAAAAACCAGAAAGAAAGCTGAACAGGTAAAATATCATTGTTTTCTCCTTTTAAAGCATCCGGTCTTAGGCACAGGCAAGGTAACATTCACCGCAGTATTCCTGCCAAAATCTGGCGTTCTCGCCCGACAGTATCTCATCAAAACTCTGGCGGGTGATATTCCCCAAAAGGAATTTATCGTGTTTAAGAGATCCCTGGGCGCCAAGTCCCCAAAAACACGCGGTCACCCGGCCGTCCGGAAGGATGCCCACGGATTTTTTTACACACCGGCAGACGTTCTCCTTTTCCGTGCCCGGCATGAGGTAGTGGATATCGCACTTTGGTTTGTGCGGATCATGGTTTGCCGCGTCCAGATCGTGTACATAGGCCACAATTTTCCGGCATTCCGGATCGCTTAGTTCAAGTTCCGGGTAACACTGTCCCCTGCCGGAAGGAAAAAATTTCAGGATGGACCATGCATCGATCCTGTTGTCGCAGATCCACCAGTAGATTTCGCGCAGCAGGGAAAGACACATATGTTCCTTGGTTACCACTGTCTGGACTCCCACGCTGATACCCCATCGCTTAAACAGGACACCCGCTTTAGCCGCGGTTAGATGGTAGGCCGCCGGGCGGTACCGGTAATCCTGGTTCGGGTGTGCATCCATGGTTATTTCTACATCCCCTACCAGACCGGAAAGCCGCCGGGCGGTACTGTCATTGATAAAGGCCCCCGAACAGCTCAGCCCTACGCTTTCCCTTCCCAGGGTATGGGAGAGGAGTTCAATCACCGGAAGGTGGTCCTTTTTGTTGAACATCACTTCGCCGCCGGAAAGGTCAACCCGGCAATTTACCCTGCCCAGTTCTTTCACGGTGCGCAGTTTCTGTTCCAGGCTCATCTCCCCGCCTTTTGTGGCAGGCCCCGCGTCCATACAGCAAAATGAACATTCGTAGGGGCAGCGATCAGTGATATTCCAAATAACCGAGAGCTTGTTTTTAGGCATCATGGTCCTCCCTGTGCTTTTTAATAAAGCAAGAACCGTGCCAAGCTCGTAAGTTGTTGTATTATAAGGAATTAGCGAATTTCTCATCGGTGGGGAAATTGTTGTTGTTATACTGTTGTATAAGTTATTATATTTGTATATACTTGATATATGAAGAAGAAAGTCGTAGTTTATGGGGTTCTGGGTACCGCCTTGGATAAGCCGGGCAAATGGCAGCCCACACTAAGTCTTTTCAGGCAGCCGGGCCTGGATATTTCCCGGTTTCATCTTATTTACGAGCCCAAAGATTCACCTTTGGCTGAGGCCGTTAAAAGAACGATTGAAGGTGATTTTTCCCGTTCTGTCGTCAAGATGGAATGCCTGGATATGAAAGATCCCTGGGATTTTGAAGAAATATATAACAAATTTGATACCCTTTTTCGCAGCGCGGGGTTTGATACCGGAAAAGAAGAATATCTTTTCCATATGACTACGGGGACACACACTGAGCAGATCTGCGGCTTTATCCATACCCAGCGGAGGTATTTCCCCGGCAGGCTGATTCAGCTGATACCTCCAAAAATACAGAAAGAGTCAATTAAAGCGGAAAAACAATATAAAATAATCGATCTGCAGGATCCTCGTTTCGATACCATCTTCCTGCGTTCCTCCGGAGATCTGCGAGAAAGCGTAAAATTCCTTAAACAGGGCATCGAAACAAAAAATGACAGATACAACAGGCTAATTGAAAAAATAGCACGCCAGGCCGGAATCAGCCGTGATCCGATTCTTCTTCTTGGGGCCACGGGGACGGGAAAATCTGAACTGGCGGAGTTAATATATAAACTTAAAAAAACACAGCAAAGCCTGAAGGAATCCTTCGTCGCCATAAATTGCGGCAGTCTGCGGGGGGAGGATCTTAAATCAGAACTATTCGGTCATAAGAAGGGGGCTTTTACCGGGGCCGCCGCGGATCGGAAGGGCGCTATTAGTGAAGCCAACGGCGGGGTGCTTTTTCTGGATGAAATTGGGGAATTAAACCTGGATGCCCAGGCGATGTTACTACGGGCCATAGAGAAAAAGAAAATAAAACCCATGGGTTCCGATAAAGAAAAAACCAGTGATTTCCAGCTTATCTGCGGAACCAACCGTAATTTGGCTGTGGAAGTCCGGGGG
>JAIRLQ010000218.1 GCA_031259345.1 Treponema sp. | reverse complement strand
GGGAACTGGAGAAAGCCGGGGCGCTGATAGTCGCCGAGATAGACCGGCTATTACGCGCAGAGAAGAAAGAGTAATCGATTGGCACATGGCGGCTAAAAGGATAAAGAAGGATTGGGAGAAAGGAGAGGGATGAGGGATTCTTTTGTATTTTATCAGTCATTTTATGAGGCGATGGCGCCGCTTGAGCCGGAGGCGTACAAGCGGGTGATGGAGGCTGTGTGCGTGTACGCGTTAAACGGCGAAAATACCGAGTTGCCGGGGATAGAGAAATCGCTGTTAATGCTTATGAAACCGATTATTGACAGCGCCGCTTCCCGGTATTTAAACGCGATACGGGCGGGGAAAGAAAGCGCCGCAAAAAAAAGTAAAACGGAGGGAACGGAAGGGCACCGACCCGGCAACGACTTGCCAACGGAAGGGCAACGACCTGCCAACGACCTGCCAACGGAAGGGCAACTTAATGTAAATGCAGATGTAAATGCAAATGTAAATGAAAATGCAGATGCAGATGCAGATGAAAATTTACGGCGGCAGGAAGAATTTATACAAAAAATTAAAGACAGTTCGGCGAAGGCGGGCGTTTTTTTAACCGATAACCTGGCAAAAGATCTTGCCGGCAGGATAGATCCGTCATTTGTTGAGGGAGAGCATTCGATTTTTCTGTTTTTTATGGGGAAAATTCAAAAGGCGCATCCAAAAACGGAAAAGGAGAGTTTGAAGCGGCTATATTATTCGGCGCTCTGGAATAAGAAGAAAGGTGATCATGACTGGGCTGACCTGTGGGATGAGTATCAGTATTGGAAGGAAGATCGCATTGCGGCGGAGGAAAGAAAGCGCCTGCAATATGAAGAGAATCACCCGCCGGATACATGCCCGCAATGCGGGGGAAAGCTGAACAACCGCGAATGCGCTGCATGCGGCGGTATATTGCGGTGGGACGGCGAAGAAAAAAAACATGTGCTTGAAAAGAAAAGCGATTTTTGGGACGGCATACCGCCTGAGATTTTAAACGGTCTTGATATACCGGAGAAACCCAATACGGCCAAAGCTGCCCCCGCGGAAACGGTTGAAGACGAACCGGATATTTGGTAACGGGGAAATACTATGAAGCGGGGCCTGCGCAAACCCATTGACTACAAAAGGATTTATGATTTACTTAAAGATGGGCCGTTGACCTGGAAGGATATACGGGAGGCCGCGGGGGTGAGGAATAGCCATGTACTGCGCGTTATCGACGGGTTGGCATTACGATACCCGATCTGGCAGCCGGGGCGGGGCGTGTACGCGCTGCTTGACGGTACAGATAAACAGAATGATACTGAATGACAAGAGGGGGGGACGAAAATGGCGGGGAAAGGGTTTGCGCTGAACCCGCAGTGCATTAACCGTCTGGGGCGTCCGCGGAAGGGTAAGACGCTTACGGGTATACTCCAATCGAAGCTGCAAAAAAAGCTGCCATATGCCGTAGGCGGCGAATGGAGGAATATTACGGGGCGGGACTATCTGGCGCTGCGCCTTATAGAACTGGCAAAGAGCGGGGATAGCGATACTGCCCTGGCGGCGATTAAATATATTATTGACCGTATTGACGGTAAGCCGGTTGAAACGGTAAAGGCCGAGGTACAAGGCGGGTTATCCCCTATGGCGATATTGCCGGAACGGCAGTTAGAATTACTGTTTGAGGAAACGGCGGAATACGAGATAGTTGACGAAGCGGGGGATGAAGGCGCGGCAGAGGGGTATGAGGCCGATACCGGTGAAAGTACAGGAAGCGGGTATGAGTGGAACAATTAGATCTAAACCGCTATAACATTGTTTTTAAACCGACGCGGACGCAGGCCAGGGCGCTGCAATGCCCGGCTTTTGAAATGTTTTACGGGGGGGCCGCGGGCGGCGGAAAGAGCATATTCCTGCTTGCGGATTTCCTACAGGAGGTAAACACCTGGGGAAGGGAATGGCACGGCATAATTTTCCGGCGTACGTATTCGGAGCTGGAAGAGCTAATCAAGCAGGCGATGGAATTATATCTGCCCCTGGGGGCGGAATGGAAAGAGAGCGGCAAAAACGGGAAGGCGTTTGCGTTCCCTTCCGGAGCCGATATTAAATTCCGCTTTTTGGAGCGGGACAAAGACGTACAGCGATACCAGGGGCATCAGTATACGTGGGTGGGTTTTGACGAGCTGGGCAATTACCCCACGGATTTTGCCTGGACGTACATGATAAGCCGGCTTAGGTCGGCGGCGGGGGCGCCGTGTTTTATACGGGGTACGGGTAACCCCGGGGGGCCGGGGCACGGCTGGATTAAAGCCCGCTTTATAGACGGTTTTGAGCCGGGAAAGATTTACCGGAACCCCCAAAACAAAACCACGAAATGTTTTATTCCTTCGAGAGTTCAGGACAATCCTTACTTGATGAAAAACGATCCGGATTATATAAACCGCATGGATTTATTGCCGGCGCACCAGAAACGGGCCTTGCTGGAGGGGGACTGGGATGTATTTGTAGGCCAGGCGTTTGACGAATGGCGGCGGGAACGGCATGTGGTAAAGCCGTTTGCGCTTGATCCGGGCACGTGGAAAAAGTTTTATAGTCTGGACTGGGGTTTTGCGAAGCCGTTTTCTTTGGGTAAATGGGCGGTAAACGGGGACGGCCGCATGGTACGCTACGGGGAATGGTACGGGTGCGACCGGAAAGAAATGGACACCGGTATTAGAATGGGGGCGGACGAAGTGGCGGCGAGGGCCTGGGATATGGCGATACAGGAAGGGGTGAGCGAGATGGTAGCCGACACGGCTATCTGGAGTAAAGACGACGACGGGCCCAGTGTTGCGGAAAAGTTTGTCCGGGCGGGCTTTAGGATGATAAAGAGCCGTAAAGACAGGATTAACGGGCTTTCGATGTTCCATCAGCGGCTGTTGACGAGTGGGGAAGACGGGAGGCCGATGCTTTTGGTGTTTGATCATTGCGTGGATTTTATACGGACGATACCGGCCCTGGTGCCCGATCCGAACCATCCGGAAGATATAGACACAAAGCTTGAAGACCATATCTATGACGAAGCGCGTTACGCGGTAATGAGCGAGTTTGCCCATAACCCGAGGAACGCGCTTAGGAAGCAGAACGGCGGTTGGAATTTTAAGCGGAAAAAAGAATGGGATCCCCTGGCGATTAATATTTAATCAGAAAAAAAACAAAAAAATAATTATAAAAATACCGGTCTCTTCCAT
>JAIRLQ010000196.1 GCA_031259345.1 Treponema sp. | reverse complement strand
CTTCGTTCATAAGCCTGACAAATTCCTGGCCCACAAGCTGAATACCCTGATAGTTATTGGCTACAATCTGGGCCACCGCGTCGCCGGTGGTGTTAATCTCACGGTCGATAAGGAACGTGGGAATACCCGCGGCCTTTGCCTTCCTAACCGCCGCTACGGTTATGTCCGCTCCGGCGTTGTCCAGAATAATGGCGGCGGCCTTATCGGCAATAGCGGCGTCAATGTACTGACTTTGCAGATTGGCATCGTCTCCGTGGTCGTAAGCCTTGGCTTCGTAACCCAGTTCCTTGGCCTTTGCGGCCGCAAAGTCCGCTTCGGTCTTGAAGTAAGGGTTGGACCATCCGGGGGTGATGACATAGATCAGCTTCTTTGCCTCAGCTTGCTGAGCCCCGCCCTGCTTCCCGCCACCGGCAAAAATCAGGGAAATAGTCGCCAGTAACAGCACCGAAACCAGTAGGTTTCTCTTTTTCATAACATCCTCCTATAAAGATGAATTTATTTGGTGAATACAGATTATCACAGGGTTTTTTAAAAGTCAAGCAAAAAAAGATAAATAAAATAAATAAAAACCATTTGACCTTTTTATAATTATGCTTTATTATTTATTCATTCAATCTGAGGTTACGATGGATAATACAGCTCTTAAAATGAAAGCAAACGAAATACGGAAGAAGACGGTAGCCATGATTACCGGTGCCCGCGGGGGGCATGTGGGTTCTTCGCTGTCCGAAGCGGATATTCTGGCGGTTTTATTCTTTAAAACCCTTAATTTCCGGCCCCAAAACATTACCGACCCGGAACGGGACCGCTTTGTCCTAAGTAAAGGCCACGCGTCCGAGGGGTATTACTCCACCCTGGCCGAGGCGGGCTTTTTCCCCGCGGCATGGCTGGACAGCTACCTAACCCCTGACTGTCCCCTGACGATACACCCGACAAACCACGTACCCGGGGTCGAGGTTTGTACCGGGGCTTTGGGACACGGCCTTTCCATCGCCGTAGGCATGGCCCTGGGGGCTAAAAAAACGGGCAAAGCATACCGGGTCTTTGTCCTTACCGGCGACGGCGAATTGGAAGAAGGCACCAACTGGGAAGCCGCCATGGCGGCTTCCTACTATAAACTGGGAAACCTCGTCATGATTGTGGACGCCAACGGCCTTCAGCTGACGGATACGGTAGCCAATACCATGGAAATAAACCCCCTTAAAGAAAAGCTGCTTAGTTTTGGCATGGATGTCCACGAAGTTGACGGACACGACACGGCAGCCCTGGCGGCCCTCTTTGATTCCCTGGACTATTTGGGGAACAAGCCCCACGCGGTAATTGCCAAAACCGTAAAAGGCAAGGGCGTTTCCTTTATGGAGAACCGCCCCGAATGGCATCATACCATTCCCAGCGAGGAACAGGGCGCCAGGGCTTTGGAGGAATTAAAGCTATGAAAGACGCCGTACTGCCGGAAAACGCCGCACGATCGGAACCCATGGAACTGCGGGACGCCGCGGTTGCCTCCTATATAGCGATGGTTAAAGAGGGCGCGAATATCATGTATCTGGTGAGCGACTCGGTCAGCACCAGCAGGATAAAGCCCTTCCGGGACTTGTTCCCCGAACGCCTGATTAACGTAGGCATAGCCGAGCAGAACCTTATGGGCATAGCCGCAGGCCTGGCCAACAGCGGCATCATTCCCATTACCGGAAACGCCGCGCCCTTTCTCATCAGCCGCTCCAACGAACAGCTTAAAGTGGACATCTCCTATTCAAACAGCAACGTAAAAGTTACCGGCCTACACCCCGGCTTTAGCTACGGAACGGACGGAATTACCCACCATGAAGCGCACGACATCTGCGCCGTCCGCGGCATGCCCACTTTTGAGATCTACGTTCCCTGCGACCCGCGTGAATGCACACAAATGCTGGAATACGCCGTCAAAACCCGGGGCCCCTTTTACATAAGCCTTAACACAGGGAAGTTCCCGGTTATTACGCCGGAATCCTACCGGTTTAGCCCCGGCCAGCCGGTGCGCTTTTCTGAGGGCAAGGACCTTACCGTTATTGCCCTGGGAACCGCCGTCCACGACGCGCTGGAAGCGGCAGCCGCGCTTAAAAAGCGCTATGCTCCGGACATTTTCGCCCTTACTTCCGTGCGGCCCCTTGCGGCAGACGCACTGACCGACTCCATACGCAAAACAGGCCGGGTTTTGACCGTGGAACAGCACTCCACCCACGGCGGCTGCGGCAGCCTTGCAGCCGAACTGATTGCGGACAACGGCCTACACGCGCGCCTTGTGCGCCGCGGCATCCCCGAAGGGCAGTACACAAAAAACGCATCCGCCGCCTGCAACAAAGAAATCTTCGGACTTGACGCCCGCGGGATAACCCTCGCCATAGAAGCACTGGTAAAACTTAAATGAATATGGTATACTTCCACCATGTTTCAGGAACAGCGACGGGAAAAGATTCTGGAATTACTTAGGGAAAACGGCAGCTGCCGGGTTCAGGAATTAAGCGTCCTCTTTAAGGTGTCGGAACCGACAATACGCCAGGACTTGGAAGCACTCGAAAAGACCCATTCCATTACCCGCCAGCACGGCGGCGCCTTTATAGCGGACTTCTCTTCGTTTACCGGCAAACTTACCCTGGAACACATGGAACACATGGAAGAAAAGCGGCGGATAGGCGAAAAGGCCGCCGAATTCATTAAATCCGGGGACAGCATCATTCTGGATTCC
This sequence comes from Treponema sp., assembly GCA_031259345.1. Taxonomy (GTDB): domain Bacteria; phylum Spirochaetota; class Spirochaetia; order Treponematales; family Breznakiellaceae; genus JAIRLQ01. The sequence goes on along the minus strand of JAIRLQ010000196.1, from coordinate 856 downwards.
GGCTCGACCCTAACGGAACTGGCCAAATGCATCGTTAACCGGAAGAACCTCAACATAATCACCCCGGCAATAAACATCACCCTTATCCTGGGGACGGAACCGACAAACCACATTATGCTTACCGGCGGGGAACTTAAAGTACCCACCCTCTCGGTTACCGGCGAAAAGGCCGCCGCGGTATTTAAAGACATTTACGTGGAAAAACTGTTCCTCGCCACCGGCGGCTTTTCGCTCGCCGCGGGCCTTACCTATCCGGGCATCTCGGACATACCCCTTAAACAGGCGATGATCAACTCCGCAAAGACCGTTTTCCTGCTTGCGGACTCAAGCAAGATAGAGAAGATATACTTTGCCTCCCTTAACTGCCTGCAAAAAATCAACTACCTCGTTACCGACGACAACATATCCCCCGACTACGTTAAAAGCCTTAAAGACCTGGGCATCACCGTTATTACGTGAACGCGCCCGCGCGCGCGCACCCGCCGGCCGCGGCATAAAAAAACGGGCCGGCCCATAACAGGCCGGCCCGCGCTCATCCTTTATAGGAAGGCGGCCACTCCGCCGCGGCCGCTACGGGATAATCTCCGAGAATATCTCGCTCCAGCCGCTCTCGCCCTTTTCGCCGCCTACCCGGACCTCCCATCTAAGGGCGAAATAGGCGCGCTTCCCCCGGTCGGTCTCCCTAAAGGTGATGCCGTGCGGGCAGCGCGTAGCCCACACCGACGCGGGCAGCTCCTCCTGGGTTGCCGGCGGCGTGTCGAACACCCCGTAGTAGATGCGGGCGCCGTCCACCCCGGGCGGCTTGGAACCCCTGCGCCCCGTTTCAAACCAGTAATTTACCCCCAGCATCCGGGGG
>JAIRLQ010000193.1 GCA_031259345.1 Treponema sp. | reverse complement strand
GCCTTTAAAAGAAACTGGGTGTCATTTTCGGCAAGGGCGGCGTCAAGATATGCCATAACATCTTCTTTGGTTTCTATGAATTCCGCCGTATCCCAATCACTTACGGTTATCTTTTCCATGCCATGTTATCCCGAAGTTTTTTGAGCCATTTTTTAAAAACGCCTGTTTTGCGTATCTTCATACTTTCAATGTAGGATATAACCTACAAATTATCAAGGCGGGAGGGAAAGCTATTTTTCACCAGGCTGCCCAATAATCGTGCAACGGGCTGCTAGAACCAGTCCCGGTTGCCGTCCTCCCAGGGGCAGAACTCCTCGGGTCTGAAGAACAGGGCGATTTCCCGTTCAGCGCTGGCCGGGGAGTCCGACGCGTGAACGATGTTGAGCCGGGTCCGGGCGGCGTAGTCGCCCCGGATGGTCCCGGCGGGGGCATCGAGCAGGTTCGTGGGGCCCGTGAGATGACGGACCACGGTAATGGCCTCCTCCCCTTCCATGACCATGGCGATGACCGGGCCGGAGAGGGTGTATTCCACCAGTTTTTCGTAAAAATCCCGGCCCCGGTGTTCGGCGTAGTGGGCCTCCACCATTTCGCGGCTCATCCGCAGCATTTTAAGGGCCGCGATCCTCAGGCCCTTCCGTTCAAAACGGTTCAGCACTTCCCCGGCGATACGCCGCTGCAGAACCCCCGGTTTTAGCATGACAAAGGTCTTTTCCATAAGGAACAACTATACCATGTTTCCCATACCCGCGCCAGATTTTTAAGCGCGAAGGGCAGCAGACGGGCCAGGACACGGGCCAGGGTACAAAAATCAATAGAATACCCCAAAAGCCGTAAAAAAAACCTGACGGCAAATGAAAGTGTAGCATATCTTTATATAGATGATCTTGAAAAGAAGGAAAAAATTTTGGTCCAGGGACGATACCGAATACACGTTATTGGCCCTTCCGACGGCGGTATGGTATTTTCTTTTTTGTTATGTACCGATGTTCGGGGTTATTATTGCCTTTAAGGATTACCGCATAGCGGGCAGTTTTATTAACAGCATCGCCGGGAGCCGGTGGGTTGGATTTGATAATTTTAAATTTCTGTTCAGTAATCCTGATATTTGGGTGATAATCAGAAACACCCTGCTTTACAATGTGGTCATGATAGCCTGCGGAATTCTGATCCCCGTAAGCCTGGCTATTATTATCAGCGAACTCCGCAACGGGCGGCTTGCGAAAATTTATCAGACCATTCTGTTTTTTCCGTACTTTCTGTCCTGGGTTGTCGTGTCTGCCGTGGTGTGGGCCTTCCTTAGCTACGACATGGGCATGATCAACATGATGGCCCTGGACCTTGGGCTTCCCCAGCATAACTGGTACACCGACAGGGCCTTTTGGCCGGGCTTCCTCATATTTATGAGTCAGTGGAAAGGGGTAGGTTACGGGACCGTTATCTACCTGGCCGCGATTACCTCGGTGGACAAGACAATTTACGAGGCTGCCATTATTGACGGCGCTACCAAATGGCAGCAGATCAGAAAGATCACCCTTCCCATGATAAAGACCGTTATTGTGCTTATGTTCATCCTTTCCGCGGGGAGGATATTCTATTCGGATTTTGGGCTTTTCTTCCAGGTTCCCAGGGATTCCAATTCCCTGTACCGGGTTGTGTATACCATCGACGTGTTTGTGTATAAACAGCTTCGTTCTTCCACGGTCGGGATGGCCTCCGCCGCGGCCCTTCTTCAGGCGCTTATCAGTTGCTTCACCATACTTCTGGTGAATCAGATAGTCAAAAAGATAGACGCCGATTCGGCGATGATTTAGGAGCAGAGCGTCCCATAATGAAACATACTGATATAGGCGTAGCCCGCCTCTCCCGTATTGGACCTTTTGCCAATGCTGTGTTCAACCTCCTCCTTATAATTTTGGCGGCGGTTTGCCTTGTCCCCCTTCTTCTGGTTGTTGCCATTTCATTTTCCGATCAGATGGCGGTACAGGAATCCGGCTACCGGCTTATCCCCAGGGTGGTTTCTTTTGAAGGCTACAAGTTCCTCTACGAACAGCGGACCATGATACTCCGTACCCTGGGCATGTCCCTGTTTGTTACGGGCGCGGGTACGATTCTGGGGATAATGCTTACCACGTCCATGGGGTATATACTTTCCCGTCTCGAGTACAAATTACAAAAATTTTTTACCTGGCTTGTGTTTATCCCGATGGTTTTTAACGGCGGCCTGGTTTCAACCTATTTTGTCATCAGCCAGTTTCTGGGGCTCCGCAATTCATCCTGGGCGCTGATCCTGCCGCTCTGCGTTTCCTCGTTCAACGTCATAGTCTGCAGGACGTTTTTCCGTTCCACTATCCCCGACTCGGTTGTGGAATCCGCAAAGATAGACGGCGCCAGCCAGTTTACGATCTACTTCCGCATTGTACTGCCCCTGTCCCTTCCGGTAATTGCCACTATCGGACTTTTTTTGAGTTTTGCGTACTGGAACGACTGGTTCCAGGCCATGCTGTACATTGACGACATGAAACTTTATACGCTTCAGGCGTTTCTTAACAGGCTGCTTACGGATATTAACGCTATGGCCCAGCAGGCTGTCATTCTTGGGGCTTCCCAGGCGGAAATGATCATGAAGATGCCCAGGGAGGCGGCGCGGATGGCCATTGTGGTGGTTGTGGTTCTGCCCATTGCCTGCGCGTATCCGTTCTTTCAGCGTTACTTTATTTCGGGATTAACTATCGGCGCCGTAAAAGGATGATCCGTTGGATCCCGGGCCCGGTATAAAATTTATCCATATCTTTTTGGAGTCATCGTGAAAAAAAGAATTTTAATGGGGCTTGTCCTCCTGACAGGCCTTACCCTGACGGGTTTTACCGCGGGCCGGCTGGGCGGCGGCGCGGCTCAAGGCGCCTCCGGGGTTCCCACAGTTACCTGGTGGCTTGTGGGCGGAGATTCCGCGGAACTTGCGGAATGTGTTCGCTTAATGAGCGACTACACCGAGAAACAGATCGGTGTGCGGCTTGAGATTAAAGTCGCCGGCTGGGGGGATCAGCAGCAGCGTTTTACTACGATCATCAATTCGGGTGAGTACTTTGACATTATGTTCGACGATCTTACTGATTACAGCCAGCGGGTTGCCCAGGGGGCCTTTGCGGATCTTACCGACATTGTAAAAACCGCCAGCCCCAAATTGTGGAGCCTTATTCCCCAGAATATCTGGACCGGCGTCAAGATCAAAGGCAAGATATACGCCGTTCCCACCTGGAAAGATTCGGCCATTACCCAGTGGGTTATCTGGGATCACAAGTATGTTACCAAGTACAATATCGACATCACCAAAACCGATCTTCCCAGCATGGACAAGTACTTCCGCGCCATCAAGGCGGGGGAAGGGCAGCGTTTCTACCCCTACCGTATTGCCAACGGCGCTTCCTATCAGCCCTTCCGGAACTACGACACCCTGTCCGCCGGTCTTGCCCCTATGGGCATGAACCTGAACGATCCGAACCACAA
>JAIRLQ010000161.1 GCA_031259345.1 Treponema sp. | reverse complement strand
AGCGCCAGGTGCTTATCCGGCTTGAAGCAAAGGTAGTCCCCGGAATTCCCGCTCCAGAAAAGCTGGGCTATGGCCCGCCAAAGCCGGTGGAGTACCGATTCCAGGATACTGGTCAACAGAGTGTTTCCCGCCTCCGCGTTCAGATCCACATGAAAACGAATGTTGCTGCTCCACCAGACATCCAGCGGAACCTCACCGTGAGATATGAGGGCTATGTTTTTTTCCACTTCCGTGTACAGCCTTTGGAGGTTTTCTTGCCGGATAGTGCCGATGATCGTGTCCAGGACGGATAGCTCAAGAATAAACCTGAGTTCCGTGGCTTCGGAAATATCCTTTCCGGTAAACTGTACGATCCGGTAACCCGCGCGGGGGATGCTCTTGACGATGTTTTCCTTGGAAAGTTCTATCAGGGCTTCCCGCACCGGGGCTTTACTGACGCCGAATTTTTCCGAAAGATACTTTTCTTTTAAAATACAATCCACCGGATATTTCTTGGTAACGATTTCTTCCAAAATACGGCTGTATATCCGCTGTTTAAGGGTATCCTGACCCATATTCCTTCCTTAAAAATTGAACATTAAAAACGGCCCCGTTTATCAAAAAAATTCCTTGACAGTGATTGTTATCACTGATATGATTACTTAGATGATTTATAGTAATATTAAAGACACAATTTGTAAAGAAGTTTTTATTTTTTTTTGTGGATTATGGCAGATGCCGTTTATGTTTTAGTTCTACCGGCGATATATCGTGTGTGCGGTTTTAGACAAGCCGGTTTTTGCCGGTTCAGCATAACAGGAGAGGAGACGACATGTCACAGATCACGAATGTAGAGAATCCGACAGTAGAAACAGCGGAAGTTAACCGCGCCCAGATTGAACACCGGGCAACATGGATGGGGCTTATCTATGACGAAATGGTAAAAGCCGGTATTGACGCGGAACCTATTATCAGGCGGGCTATCAAACGGTGCGGCCGCATTCATGGCGAGAATTTTAAAAAGAAATGCGCCGACCCCAAAAATTGTGTGGATTTCAAGAATGCGTTTTTGGGAGATCTGGGAATCAAATCTTTTAATATGGATTCGATCAGCGCGGATCAGAATAACGTCAGGACCGAATTCCATTACTGCGCCCTGGTCAATGCCTGGCAGAAACTGGGTTTTGACGACAAGACCTGCGACCTGCTTTGTGATATGGCTATGGACGGAGATCGGGGTATCGCCGAAGCTATGGGGCTTACTCTGGAACTTAAAGAAACTATCGCCAAAGGCGATGGGTCGTGTAAACTCCATTTCCATAAATAGAACGGGAAAAGCGGGGAACCTCAGGACAGAATACTTTAATAGGGTATTTGCATAATGAAATGAGCAAATATATAGGGACACGGTGAAAAGTGTCATACTTTCCAGCATGTCCTTCAAAATTTAGGAGGGAGAGAACTATGAAAAGACTAGTATGCGGATTGGCATGCGGAATCCTGGCGGCAGCGTTATTCGCCGGGGGTGGAACGGAGGCGAAGGGTTCTTCCGCTGGGGAGAAGGTCCTCAAATTGGGAGTGCTGGCGCCCTTGACCGGTACTAACGCGGAATACGGCAAAGGTTTTCAGGTTGGCATGCAGATGGGGGTGGATCGCCTCAACGCCGCCGGAGGGGTGAACGGCTATACGTTTGAACTGGTGATTCGGGACTCCAAGGGGGATGCGAAGGAAAGTTCCGACCTGGCCCGCCAGTTCGCCGATGATGATGAAATTTACGCCATCCTTGGGGATTTTACTTCGGGGGCCTGTATGGCTAACGCCCCCATTGTTGACGAGGCCGGTATTGTCCAGCTTTCACCCACCGCTTCTAATCCCGCTTATGCGTCTTTGAGCCCCTATTGTTTCAGCATTATGGGCAGGCAGGACAGTGAAGCTCCCATGTACGCACGGTACCTGTATAACAAGGCGGGGATCAGATCAGTAGGGATTATCTACATAAACAGCGACTGGGGAAAATCTTCCTTTGACAATTTCAGCGCGGAAGCGAACCGGCTTGGCTTGAAGATGCCGGTGGTCGTCAACTATGTTCAGGATGAAAAAGATTTCTCTTCCCTGATAACCAGGCTGCGATCCGACAGAACTATCGAGATGGTTTTGATAATGGATCAGGGGGCGGTTCCCCAGGTCGTTAACCAGATCCGCGGAAGCGGTTGGGATATTCCCCTGGCCACCCTGGGGCCCGGAACCTCCCAGCAGTTACTGGACTTGGCCGGACGGAACGCGGAAAACATGCTGGTGAGCACCCCCTTCTTCTTCGATGAGGCAAGTGCGGAGCAGATGAACTGGAAAAGTGAATTTGTCTCCAAGGCCGGGTTTGAACCCACCGTACATCCGGTTCTTGCCTATGACACTATTTCGTTGATTACCGAAGCGGTAAGGCTCTGCGGCAGCGGAAATGTAACCCGCAAGGCAATTCGGGACAATCTGGAAAAGGTTTCACTGGTCGGCGTTACCGGGCCGATTAAATTCAATCCCGAAGGAGATGTTACCCGGCAATATATGATTTGTCAGGCCCAAAACGGGAAGTGGGTTATTATTTCCGGATTTGACATTTAAGGGATCAACCGGCTTCAAAATTCGAGGTATTAAACCTCCCCAGGCCCCGCAAAAGCGGCCTAAGGAAGCGCTGAAAAACTCAATCGAGAGTTTTCAGCGTGTCCCTAATGGTCCGTTTTGCGTTATACCGTCAGGTAAAGAATTCTCTTTTTCATTACCTGACAAATTCAAATTTATGGTGTATAATGCTGTCGTTGCTTGTGGCAAGAGAGTCTCCCGGGTAATGTTTGTCTTTCAAAACTGAAGTTTTGAAACTGTTTTGGTCCTTAATAAAGCAGCCCTTAGAGGCGGGGTTTCCACATGCTTTTTTGAATCGACTCCAAGGGGAAGACGATGGATTATTTCCTGAATCAGCTCATCAACGGTCTCTGCCAGGGCGCCATTTACGCTTTAATGGCTATCGGTTATTCGGTAGTGGTTGGGGTGGTTGGAATGGTCACCTTTACCCACGGCGAAGTGATCATGATAGGTTCCTTTGCGGGGTATTATATTTTTCTTCTCTTGGGGAAAAACCTGCTTCTGGGCTTTATTGCCAGTTTCGGGGCATCCTGGGTTTTGGGAATCCTGGTATACAAGGTCTGTTACGAACGGTTTTTTAACGCTCCCCGGCATATTTCCCTGCTTTGTACCATTGGTTTTAGTATGCTGGTAAAAAACCTGGCCCAGCTTATCTTTGGGCCAAATCAAAAACCAATGCTGGAAATTATTCCGAT